>CAMVJF010000032.1 GCA_947167725.1 uncultured Clostridia bacterium
ACCCGATTCTTGGTTACACTGGGCCAGCCCGGTGAAAACCTCGGGCAGGAAAGGAGCGAAAAGCATGATCCTTGCAGATAAAATCATCGACCTGCGGAAGAAGAACGGCTGGTCCCAGGAGGAGCTGGCCGAGAAGCTGGGCGTGAGCCGTCAGAGCGTGTCCAAGTGGGAGGGCGCCCAGTCCGTGCCCGATATGGGCCGGGTGGTGCAGCTGTCCGAGCTCTTCGGCGTCAGCACCGATTACCTTCTGAAGGACGAGCTCGAGAAGGCCGAGAGCGCGGAGAGCGGCGAAGCGGAGCGGACGCTGCGGAGCGTCTCGATGGAGGAGGCCTCGGCCTTTCTCCGCATGCGCGAACAGAACGCCGCGCGGATCGCCCTCGGCGTGATGCTCTGCATCCTCTCGCCGGTGCTGCTCATCCTCCTGAGCGGCGCGGCGGAAATGGGAAGGCTCCCGCTCACGCAGGAGCAGGCCGTCGGCGCGGGGCTCGCGCTGCTGTTCCTGCTCGTCGGCGGCGCGGTGGCGCTCTTCGTCGCCTGCTCGCTGCGCGCGAGCCGCTTCGAGTATCTGGAGAAAGAGCCGATCGACACGCTCTACGGCGTGGCGGGCATGGCCCGGGACCGGCGTGAAAAATTCCGGAGCGTCTACGGCCGTCAGCTCACGATCGGCGTCGTTCTGTGCGTGATCGCGGCGCTGCCGCTCTTCCTGTCCCTGGCTCTCGGCGGCGGGAACGAGTTCGTGCATCTGCTCGCCGTGGGCGCGCTGCTGGTGCTCGTGGCGGTCGGCGTGCTGCTGATCGTGCGCGTATCCATCGTCTGGAGCGGCTTCCAGCAGCTTCTCGAGGAGGGCGACTACGCCCGCGAGAACAAGGTCTTCGAGAAGAGAAACACCTGGATCTCGGGCAGCTACTGGCTTCTCGTGACGGCGGGCTATCTCGCATGGAGCTTTCTCACGGACGGCTGGGACCGCAGCTGGATCGTCTGGCCCGTCGCGGGCGTGCTCTTCGGCGCGATCTGGGCCATCCTCCGCGCCGTACAGAAAAACAACGGATAAGAACTCTCCGGACGATAAAACGCTCCGGGGCCCGCGGGCCCCGGAGTTTATTATATGGATCGTCCTGTACCGGATGCGTCCGCTCAGCCCTCGGGCTTTTCCTGGACGATCACGATGCGGCCCTGGCCGGTAAGCTCGGAATACTCCGCGCCGACCACGCCGCCGAGGGTCTCGGTGATGTAGTCGATCAGGACCTGGTTGTCGAGCTTCACGCGATCCTGCAGCAGCGGAGCGCCGTCGAACATCGTGTAGCCGTCGCCGTTGCTGAGCAGCATGTAGTCGTGGCTCGCCAGGGTGTAGGTCCCCTTCGGGTCGATCGGCTCGCCGCCGACGAGCACGTTCTTCACGCGGCGCTCGCCCGAGATGCCCACAAACATGCCGTTGCTGTCGATCTCGCAGGGGGAGTCGATATAGCTGTGGATCTCATAGCTCAGACCGGAGACCTGCAGGAAGCCGCCGAACTCGCCCGGCACGGAATGTGCGCCCCATTCGAGGGCGTCGAGGATCTGCTGTCCGCTGACCTCGATCACGCACATGGCGTTGCCGAAGGGATGGACGCTGAGGATGTCGTTGAGCGTGATATCGCCGGAGTTGATCACCTTGCGCACGCCGCCGCCGTTGACGAAGGCGATATCGGCGCCGGACTGGATGCGGTAGGCGTCGGCGCAGAGATCGCCGAGGTTGGTCTCGGCCAGACGGACCACGCGGATGGGCTTGCCGTCCTTCGTCTCGACCGGATCGTTGATGGTCAGCAGCACCTCGGTGGAGGCGACGACCTCCTCGAGCTTATCGTTCAGCACAGAGAAGGCCTTTTCGACCTCGTCCGTCATCTCGTTCCGAATGCCGAGCAGCGCGGGGGCGGAAACATCGTTGTTCCACAGGTAAAGGCCGGTCGAGATCTTGCCGTCGACGGTGATCTCGCAGTAGCCGATGCCCTCGAGCTTCGTGCCGCAGGCGGAGCGGAGCACCTCCTCGCCGTCCTTGTTCTTCATCTTGACCTGATCGATGTCGTGGCTGTGGCCGTCGAGGAAGACGTCGATGCCGTTGGTGTTGGCGATCACGTCGGAGTAGGTCCAGGGATGGCACTCCTCTTCGTTGCCCATGTGGCCCATCACGACGACGTAATCGGCCCCTTCGCCGCGCGCCATGTCGACCGCGGTCTGCACGGCGTTATAGACGCCCTCGCCGGTCTCGTCCTGCAGGAAGCCGTAGACGAACTCGCCTTCCTCGTTCTGGAAGTAGCGCGGCGTGGAGCTTCTGAGGGTCCTGGGCGTGGTCACGCCGACGAAGGCGATCTTCATGCCGCCGAGCTCACGGATCACGTAGGGCTGGAAGATGAGCTCGCCCTCATGGTTGAAGTTGCAGCTGATGTAGTCGAACTCGGCTTTTTCGGCAAGCTCAAGGAAGCGGTCCATGCCGTAATCGAAATCATGGTTGCCGGGGGTCGCGACGCTGTAGCCCATCTTGTTCATCAGATCGATGAGCGCCTCGCCCTTGGTCATGGTGCCGATCGGCTCGCCCTGGATGTTGTCGCCGTCGTCGACAAGGATGACGGTCTTTCCCTGCGCGCTCAGATAATCGCGGATCTGGGCAAGGCCTGCGTAGCCGAAGCCCTGGTCGACGCCGCAGTGCACGTCGCTGGTGTAAAGGATCACCACATCGCTGGGTTCGGGTTCCGCGGGCGTCTCTTCGACGGGAGCGGCCTCCTCAGCGGGAGCGGCCTCCTCGGCGGGAGCGGCCTCCTCAGCGGGAGCGGCTTCCTCAGCGGGAGCGGCCTCCTCGGCGGGAGCGGCCTCCTCGGCGGGCTTTTCCGCCGGAACGGCCGGCTGGCCGCAGGCGGCCAGAGCAAAGATCATCGCCAGGATCAGGAAAACTGTCAGGAGTCTCTTTTTCATTTTTCCACCCTCGTTTCAAATTTGGATAATAATATAGATGTAGTGGCTGTTCGCCGCCGCATCTATATTGTATCACGGTATTGGGGAAGACTCAATCATTTTTACAGAAAACGGACGCTTTATTTTCCGCTCTCGATCTTCCTGAGCGTGTCGGCGAGGATCTCGCCGCGCAGCGCGGTTAGCCATTCCGAGAAGGCGGCCGCGTCGAAAGCGTAGCTCTTGTTGAGCTCATACTCGTTTTCCGTCCAGGTGGAGAGCGGCGACTCGTTGTGCTGGATCACGGCCTCGAGCTTGTCGATGGCCTTGTAGAGCTTCGCCTCCGGCGTCTGCTGCTCGTCCATCTCCGCATAGAGCGCGGCCATGGACGCGGCGAGCTCCTCCGGCAGCGAGGCAACCCAGCGCGCGAGCAGGCTGTCCTCCGCTTCGCGATCGGCCTCGGTCTTGACAAAGGCGGGGATGTCCCCCGTGAAGCACTCGCCCAGATCGTGGATCAGACACATGCTCGTGACCTTGTCCATGTCGAGCGAGGGGAACTCGCCGCGCAGCAGAAAAGCGATCAGCGCGGCGCGCCAGCTGTGCTCGGCGACGCTCTCCGGCCTTCCGTGCGAGCTGGTGCAGTGGCGCGTCGTGTCCTTCAGCCGCTCCGCGACGTGCAGGATCTCCAGCAATTCTCTCGGTTTCATCGTTTTCACTCCTCAATCCCGGTTCTGAAACATCACCAGCAGCGCGTCGTAGATATTGATCGTCCAGCTGTGCCAGGAGTGACTTCCCGCGACGTCGAGGTGGAAGGCGTTCGCGCCGTCCGTGAGACCGGGGTAGTTGTCCACGATCAGCTCATAGCGCTTGAGCGTGTTTTTCTTCTGAAAATCCGTCTCTCCCGCGCCGGTGAAAAAGCAATAGATCGGCAGCTCGAGAGCGTCCGGGGCGCTCAGACGCCGCAGCATGAGCGAGGTCGTCTCGGTGTAGTTGCCCGAGAAGCAGCCGAAATTGCCGAAGGACTCGAGATTTCCCGCGATGCCCGCGGTGAGCGTGTAGAGCGAGCCGTTGGAAACGCCAAGCATCGCAAAGTGGGCGCGCGCCTCGCGCATCGCCTCCGGCGAGGCGTCGGCGGCATACGTATCATAGTGCTCGACGACGTAGGGCAGGACCAGCGTGCGCAGCCGCTCGGCGAGCAGCGTCACGCCCTTGTCGGTGAAATTCTCCTCCTCGGCAAGCGAATATACGTTGAGGCTCACGACGAGGAAGGGCTCGCAGCGTTTTTCATACAGCATCCAGTCGTAGACCTGCGCGAGACTGATCGTGCGGCCGGCGGAGGCGTGCTGCTCGTCGACCATGCCGTGCTCGTTGTTCCCCGCGCCGTGCAGGGCGATCACGACGTTGTACGGTCCCGGCCGCTCCGCACTCCCGTAGCCGAAGGGCAGATAGACGATCGCGGGCTTTTCGCGCAGCTTATTGTCCTCCGGATCCTCCAGCGCATGGAAGTCGATCTCCTCCATGCTGCCGCGCTCCGGGCATTCCTCGTAATAGTACTCCGGCAGTCCCCTCGTGAGAAAGGGCGGTTCGCAGCCGCAGCGGACGCAGCGGCTCTCGGAATAGAGATGCGTCGCGCGCGCGCCGCAGACCGGGCAGAGGCAGCTTTCCGGATCGTGGCTCGTGTGAGGGCAGACCGCGCCGCAGACGCCGCACACGCCCCCGTCCCAGCTGTGCGCGCAGACCTCTCCGCAGAGCTCGCAGACGCCCCCGCGCCAGACGTGCGCACAGGGCGTGGGGGTCGGCGGAGCCGGTTCCGCGGTCTCCGCAGGGCTCGGCGCGGGCGTGTTCCCGACCGGCGCGGGCGTCTCCTGCGCGCAGGCGGAGAGCAGCAGCGCGAGGGCGAGGAACAGCGGGAGCAGCCCCGTTCTCTTTTTCTTCAAGGCGCTCACTCTCCGATATCGCCGCGGACGACCTTGCCGATGTTCCAGACCTGCGCCGCGCGTCGCGCCGCGTCATAGCGCTCGTCCGGCGAGCGGAACTCAAAATGAGCGGTCTGCGCGCCGCAGTCCATGCAGGTGACGGTCCAGCACCAGCCGTTCTCCTCGGCCAGAAGTCCGGCGCCGCCGCAGAAGGGGCAGTCCTGCAGCGTCAGCTCTTCGTGAATATCCATGTGTGTCTCCTTCGCTTCGGCCTTGCTTCGCCGTTTTTTGCTATTATACCCAATTCCTCTCCATCCCGCAAGAGAGGGAGATCGGCCTGCGCTTATTTTTTCACCTCCGCCGCTTTTCAAAGCGCTCCTCCGGCAGTATAATGATGCCGAAGGAAGAAACGGAAACAAACGCGCGGCGGGAGGCGGCTTATGAAAAAGATCATCATCCTCATCGGAAATTACGGCTCCGGTAAGACGGAGATCGCGCTGAACATGGCGATCCGCGCCGCGGCCGAGGGAAAACGGACGCAGGTCATCGACCTCGACCGGATCAACGACTATTTCCGCATGTCGGACCACGTCCGGCTGCTCGACGAGAAAAAGATCGACCTCGTCTCGCCCACCTTCGCCGGGAAGGGGCTCACGCAGACCAATATGCCCGCCGCGGTCGCCTCGGCCTTCGCGCAGGACTGGGATCTGGTCGTGTTCGACGTCGGCGGCGATCCCGCGGGCGCGATGTCGCTCGCGCGCTACCATTCCGACTTCGCCGCCCTCGAGCCGGGACAGCTCGAGGTCTACGATATCATCAACATCCGCCGCCCGATGTCCGAGACGCCCGAGAAGATCCTGAAGCTCAAGGGCGAAATGGAGGGCTTCGCCCGCCAGACGGTCACCGGCTTCATCAACAACTCCAACCTCCAGACCTGGGCCAGCGCGCAGGACCTGCGCGACGGCTATCCGGTCGTCAGGGCCGCGAGCGAGCTCAGCGGCGTCCCGGTCGTGCACACGACGGGGCGGCCGGAGTTCCTTGAGGAATTCCTGCGCGGCGAAGGGCTCGACAGACGTTTCGTCGGCGAGCCGATCCCGCTCGTGACCTATATGCAGCGCAGCTGGGACAGCTTTGCCAAAGGCGGGATCTGACGATCCGCCGCACAGACGGACAGCCGCGGGCATCCCGCGGCTGTCTCTTTCTGTCTGTTCTCAGTATGCGCTGAAGCCCCGTTCTTCCGGCTCGACGGGGATCGTCCTCACGGCGACGTCCTCCACGCGGATATAGCTTCCCTGCTCGATCGCCGCAAGCACCTGCTCGATGCGCGCCGCGCTCCCCTGCAGTTCCATCGTGACCTCGCCGGAGAGCTCGTTGCGCACCCAGCCCGTCACGCCGAAGAGCGACGCGGCGTGCCGCGCACGCCAGCGGAAGCCCACGCCCTGCACCATACCGGAGAAAACATAGCGGCGGCGGATCCTCTCTTCGCTCATCTCCGCTCACTCCCCGCTCGCCTCGATCGCGCCGAGTTCGGTGTAGATCATGCCGTTTCGCCCCTGCGCCGAGCGCATCAGGCTCACGCGTCCGACGCGCATCGACGCCTGCGGCGCAAGCGTTTCCGCGATTTTCGCGCCTTCCGGGATCTTCGCCCTCCTAATCAGCGTGACGTGCGGCCGGAAGCGTTTTCGGTCAAAAGGAATAGCCATTTCCGCGAGCGCGCGCCGCAGCGAACGCGCAAGCCCTTCGAGCGCGTCGTTTTCCTTCATGCCGACCCACCAGAGATCGTCGAAGGCGCCGAGTCCGTCGAGCGAGAGCGTAAAGGGAGCGAAGCGCAGCGTGCTCATCGCCTCCAGCACCGCTTCCGGATTGGGATAGTCCCCGATGAAGGCCAGCGTCAGGTGCAGGTTTTCATAGGGGGTGTAATTCCCCTCGATGCCGCAGCGGCGAAAGCCGTTCTGCACGCCGCGCAGGGCATTTTTCATTTTCTCATCCAATAGGATCGCGACAAACAGCCTCATATTCCATCCTCGATATAACGCTCGCGTTTCCTCTCGGCGATGCACCCGCGCCGAAGTACGCGGTTGTTTTCATAGATCATAACAGAATCCGGCGCGTGATTCAACCGTGGAGAAAGGAGAACAGACCGCGTCGTGCAGAGAAGATATCCCCTCCCGCGGCGACAGCGGTTTTGCCTGTTTCGACCGTTTCGATAAACATAAGAAATCCGGACTTCGTTCCGCTCGGAACGAAGTCCGGATTTCTCAATTGTGTCTAATCTGCACACTAAAGATGCCGCAATCTTAGAGTTTCGGGAAGGAAGATATTGTGAAAGAAGCCCAGGAGGGGTGTCTTTCACGTACAATAACCCCGCCGCGCGGATCAGTTTGCGCAGCAAACTGGACACCAACAAAAAAACGACGTGTCGAAACACGTCGTTTTTTGTTGGCATAATAGCACAGAAAACATGATTTTAATACTCAAAGATCACATCTTCATCTGGGAATTCGGTTGAAATAGTAATCTCTTTTCTCGAAAGAACTTGATTCCATGCGTCGCACAGTTGAGTAATAAATGTCTCTAAATTCACGCTCTTTAGTGAACGCTTATCTCTTCTTACAGATTCAACAGTTATACGGAACCACGAGGTAAAGGATGCTCGAATCTGATCTGCCATTTGAAGCTGTTTAATTGCCTCTTCATAATCCTTATCGTATTCGAGAGCTTCTTTAGCCATAACAATTTTCATATTCAGCCTGTGAGTTTGTTCTTTAAACTCATGGATATATGAATTTGTTGCGATACCAGTAGTCGCAAGAACTCGAAGCAGCCGGTTTTCGTCTTCGAGGATCCTAATAGTTTCTTCTTTGTCCTCGATTACCTTTTGGGCTTTTGAAGCTTCAATTAACAAATTGGCAGGTACAGGTCTTTGACCTTTTTCATCAGGTTGTCCAGCGTGCGATGCTTCCTCCTTAGCCTTCTTTTTTATTTCTTCGCGATATCGTTCGGCCTCAGATTCCCGACCTAATAAATGAATGTTTTTCTATAGAAAAGCAGATCATGATGGGGTAAAGAGGGCAAAAAAGCAAAACCAAGACGCGGGGAGTGATTGGCTCCTCGCGCCGTGGTAATGTGATTCAATTATTGTTTTTGTCGTGGGACAAGGAACCGTCCCCTGTCCCATTATTTGTTCCAATGCATTCTCATATTCTTGCTTGCTGACTTTTTGAAATGTAAACTCGTCGCCATTTTGGTAGTAGTTTGTTTTTTTTACTGTTACAGAGAAATGATCAGGATAATAATCTGTCGCTATCATCTCTACCATGCAAAGGCTATGTTGTATAGTGTTTGTCTCGCACATACTTAATGGATATATGTCAACGCCATGGCCAAAATCAAAACAAAACATAACATCATATAAGCAACCAGTTTCGTCAAGCATCTTTCCACTACAAAGACTTTCGCTCTCGACATAGAAAAGCATTCTACAATCTTTAGAAACCCAGTATGTTTTTAACTGTACACATGGTTTGTTTGCTTGAGTCTCTATAGACGGTTTCAGTCGACAACCATGAAGGGAGAGCAGAAGTATGGAAACCGTTAGGAGTATTAAGAATTTTTTATTTTTTCTCATTTGTTAGTCACCACTTCGATTTTAGGACATGGGACATGGGACATGGGACAGGGGACGGTTCCTTGTCCCATTGTTCGCACATTATCCGCTGCACCTTGCGTGGGACAAGGAACCGTCCCCTGTCCCAATTCCTTGGTCTCCGTCTGCTCACCCGCGTAGTCCGCCGTGAGGACGTTGCCGGTCTTGTCGTAGGTGTAGCGGGTGACATGTTATAATCCTTTATACTTCAGCAAAAAATCAACTATTGATAACGAGGACAAATCCATTAGTATCTCATTGTCACTAAACCACCAAGTATCTCCCAAATACTTTGAACTAGAATAATAGCTCCATAGTATTTTGCCTTCGTCTTCTTCTTCCGACCGCATACACAATTTGTACAGAGTTATATGACTGTCTAATACTACTGCGTACCCGTTTTTAAGCAAATAGGCGCAAAGGAAAAGAGAACTGTTCCCCCCATTTATTATATTATTGTATTCATTAATTAGTTTTTCATATGACTCGTTATCGTCATATACAATTGCTAGAAGCGCATCAATATTTTTTGTCGCCTCTTTTTTGTAATGTCTGTTTACATAATTTGATGATGGGTGTGCGGATTTTTTTGATCTAATAATCACTTTTTCCATTTTTACCCCCATGTAATATGCACTCTAAATCCGAGTTCTTTGCTGTAGATATTTATGTGGGACATGGGACGGTTCCTTGTCCCATTGTTCGCACATTATCCGCTGCACCTTGCGACTGTCGTTTTCGGCACACCGGTCATTCGCGCCGCCTGACGTACTGAGACTCCTTTTTCAAGCATCTTGGAAAGGACTTCTTTCTGCCGTTTCGCTGCGAGCCCCTGAAAGGCAGACGCACTGTCGCATCCGGAGACGCGCTTCATGATCGTCTTTGCCTGCTCGTCTGTCAGTCCCGGCTTCCGCTCTGCTACATCCATCAACCGATCTTCGTTTCTCTCTGATAAATAGGCAAGCAGATGATCCTTGCCGCCCTGCAGATCGATTGCCATCTCAGAATCAGTCAGTCCGTCAGATCTTCCAGCATAGCTGGCGTAACTGCTCCAGCCATAAGTCCCCGGTGTTTCCTCAAGCCCTGCCTTCATTGGGTTTTGAAGGATATAGCGTAATGCCGTGAGAAAATACGCTTCTGTTTCCACGGGTTCGCTTTTATACCGATCCTGAAATAGATGGCCGACTCGCTGATATTTCAGATTGTACCAATAAACAAATCGGCTGCCAATGCGTTTGAAGATCAAATCAAGAGGCTCTTTTCCTTCCTGCAAAAGGAGATGAACATGGTTTCCCATCAAGCAGTAGGCATAGAGCTTGTACTCGCTCACTTCTTTGCATTCCCGCAGAACCGACAGAAAGCGAAGATAGTCTTCTTCGTCTTCAAATATCTGCTGTTGGTTGATCCCCCGCAGCATAACGTGGTAGATGCTGGAGGTGCTTTTCTTTCTCTGCGTTCTTGGCATTCAACTCACCCGACAACACTATATCTTTAGACGCTTGTATTTGTCAAGAAAAAGGTGGGACAGAGAACCGTCCCCTGTCCCATGCCCTGTCCCACGATTGTCGAAACACGGGCATTCTATCTCCTGGCCTCTCGCGGTGCAAGCAGGGAAGAAAACATTGTGCGAAATGAAGCGAAACGATATGAAATCATTTCACAAGTTGTCTCCCGACCTGCCCGCCCAGCTTCGCGCCTTCCGCGGCCGCGGAGTCGGCAAGATCATGCACCTTGCTGCAGTTTCCGGCAAGGGAGAGCCAGGGCGCTTCCTCCAGGCCGCGGATCAGCTCCCGCTCCGGGACGAGGCCGACGGCGGTGATGAGCGTGTCGCAGCATAGAAGCTCCCGTTCGCCGCTGTCAAGATCCTCGACCGTCACACCCGTGATGCGGGGCATACCATGGATTTCCCGGACCGTGCAGCGATAGCGGATCGGGATGTGATGCGCCTCGATGCAGCGGTGATAATTTCTGGCCAGGCCGCCGAAATGCGCTTCCTGCTCCAGCACGGCCAGGACCTGCTTTCCCTCCAGGGTGAAGCGCCGGGCCAGGACCATCCCCAGATCGCCGCTGCCCAGGATCACGACGCGGCTGCCCAGCTGCCAATGATGGAGATTGATCATCTCCTGCGCCTGCCCGGCGGTAAAGATCCCTGCCGGGCGCGTCCCCGCCACGGGGAGAGAGCCGATGCTCCTTTCCCGACAGCCCGTCGCCAGGATCAGCCTTTCGAACCGGATCTCTTCCATACCGCCGCTGCCGGACAGGACGGCGGTTTTTTCTTTTGTCACCGCCAGGACCTCCCGCCCCGGCAGAAAGTGTACGCCGGTCTGTGCCAGAGCTTTTGCCAGCCTCTCCGCATAGGCGGGGCCGGTCAGCTCGCTCCCATAGGCGGCCAGGCCGAAGCCCTCGTGGAGGCACTGGGGAAGAATGCCGCCCGTGTACGGTAAGCGGTCGGTCAGCACCACGTCCCGGCAGCCGGCGTCCCATGCGGCGCAGGCGGCGGAGATGCCCGCGGCCCCCGCGCCGATGATCAGCAGCTCAGTCCTTTCCATGGCTGCCCTCCAAAATCTCCGAGCCAGGGCCGTCCTTCCGGACAGCGGTAACGGGAACGCCCAGCGCCTCTGCCAGCAGTTCCATGACGGCGCGCTCGCAGCGGCTGCCCTGGCAGCGCCCCATACCGGCGCCGACGCGGCGCTTGACGCCGTCCACACTGACAGCGCCACGCCGGATCGCCTCCAGGACCTCCGCCTTTGTGACGCCTTCACAGGGACAGAGGATCTCGCCGTAATCCGCGTTCTCCCGCACCAAAGCCGCTCTCTCCGCAAGAGGCAGATCCCGGGCTCTGCGGATCCCCGCGCGGTGCGGGTCAAAGTCCGGGTTATCTTCCGCGCCTAACTCTGCGGCGAGCCTGTCCGCCACATAGCTGCCCAGCTCGTCGGCGCAGGTCAGTCCCGGCGTCTTGATCCCGATCATGCTCCAAAAGCCCAGATCGGGATGCTCGATCACAAAGCTGCCGATGCTGCCGCCGTCTTCCCTCTGCGGGTTCGGACGGACAGCGGCAAAGGAGCGGATGGTGTCGTTGAGGTCGAGACCGGGCAGAACCCGCCCGGCTTGTTCCCGGACGAAGGAAAGCCCCGCCGCGCTCACGGCAAAATCCGTCTCGTTCTCTCGCTCCGAAGGGCCCAGCAGGAGGCTCCCCTCCACCGTGGGGACGGCATTGAAGCCCTTTCCGCTGTCCTCCGGCTCATATTGTATGATGCGGGTCGGTTTGTTTTCCGCCGCCTTGTCCAGAATCAGATAATCCGCCGCGTCCGGGGCGATATGCACCGGCGTGGGGAACAGGAGCT
>CAMVJF010000033.1 GCA_947167725.1 uncultured Clostridia bacterium
TGAGGGCGCTAAGGTTGCCGTCAGGACGCCCGAAGGAGAAAAGATCTGCGAGGCCGAAAAGGTGCTCGTCTGCGTCGGCCGCGGTCCCGCGACGGAGTCGCTCGGCCTGGACAAGGCGGGCATCGCCGTGGAGAACGGCTTCATCCAGACGAACGAGAAGATGGAAACCGGCGTCCCCGGCGTCTACGCGGTCGGCGACTGCACCGGCAAGCTGATGCTCGCCCACGCGGCCATGGCCATGGGCGAGACGGCAGCGGAAAACGCCATGGGCGGCTGCAGGAGCTTTCGCCCCGAGCAGAGTCCCTCCTGCGCCTATGTCGGGCCGGAGTTCGCCGGCGTCGGCTATACCGAGGAGCAGGCAAAGGCGATGGGTCTCGGCTACAAGGTCGGCAAGTTCCCGACCGGCGGCAACGGCCGCAGCCTCGTCGCGGGCCACACCGACGGCATGATCAAGATCCTCGCGGGCGACAAGTACGGCGAGATCCTGGGCGTGCACATCCTGGCCCCCAGCGCCACCGAGCTCATCCAGGAAGCGGCCCTGGCGATCCGCCTCGAGGCGACGCTCGACGAGTTTACCGACACGATCCACTGCCATCCCACGGTTGCGGAAGCCGTGCGCGAGTGCGCTCTTGCCGTGGACAAGAAGGCCATCCATATCCCGAACCGCAAGTAGCGTCCCGTCTTTCAGGTTCGCCGCCGGCCGAAGGGATTTCGTTTCATGATCCCGTCAAGGCGGCTGTGGAGGAACGGCTTCAAGTCTTGAATCGAAATAAACCCAGCACGTCGAAAGACCCTTATCTGATATGCTCCCCCTGCGAGAGGCGGTGTTTTTCACCTTCTCTCACAGGGGGAGCCTTTTCACGCCGCGAAGGGCGGCGAGGATCTGGTTTTATCCCGCGGCGAGACGTGCGCGAGCGGGATCGCAGCGCAACCCTCATCAGAAATACTTAGAATTCGTCGCCGTTCCGGAACGGCGCTCCTCCCGGGGACGGAAGCGTGCGCGCGACGTAAAGCTTCCGATATCTTCCGGGTACGGTATAATCGTCAAAGTACGCCTTTATCGCAGATACCGAGCGGGAGGCGAAGAAGCTGTCGATCCTGTCGCTTCTCGAAAACGATCCGCGCAAGGCCTCGTCGATCAGAGCGAAGCTTACCAGCAAGAAGAAGCTCCTGGACAACCTCAAAGGCTTATTCAGGTCGGCGTCTCCGCGAGACGATGGCCTCCCAAACATCGAGTACAGATAACAAATAAAACGCCGTCTGAGGGCCTTGTATGGCCTCCAGGCGGCGTTTTTGTATTGAGAAATATCTTTTCAAACAGCGGCCCTATGTGCTATAAAAGAGTTGTATTCTGCTTCACAGGGGCCGAGATATGGAAGTCTTTCTTTCATACGGAAAACGCGACGGAAAAGTCGTGCATATATCGGAAGTCACAGAAAACGGCAAGGCGTGCGGCTGCGTCTGTCCGGCCTGTGGCGGCGCCCTTGTAGCGAAGCATGGCAAGGGAATAGACAAAGGCGGGCGTCGGCCTCATTTTGCGCATTTATCGGGGCAGGAGTGCGATACGCTGCACGCTCAACAGACGGGCTTGCACTTGATGGCAAAAGAGATCCTCGCCGAGAACAGCGAGATCCTTTTGCCCGGCTGGAAGATTGAGCGAGCCGATGTTTTCCCCGATGATGAGAATAAAGCTACGTATCCGTTCGTTGAAATCGAGCTGCCCTCCACAACTCCCACGCTGTGCAAATACGAGGCCGTCGAGCTTGAAAAGGGCTTTCCCGGTATTGTCGCCGATGCCGTTATAACGATCCGCGGCCGAGCCTGTGCCGTTGAAATAGCTGTGACGCATTTTGTGGACGAGGAGAAGGCAATAAAAACGGAAGAGCTTGGCTTGCCGATGTTTGAGATTAACCTTGCCGACATGATCGACGAAACGGAGCGAGTCAGAATAGCAGACGCCGTTTTGCGTTATCACGATAACCGAAAGTGGATATACAATAAAAAACAGGCTGCAGCTCTCGAAGAGAAGCGGGAAGAGTTCCAGCGGAAAGCCGAAAAACTATCTCGTGACATGATTGAAAAGGAAGTAAGAAGCCAGGCGCGGAGAGAACAGGCGGAAAACGAATTAAGCAACTTGTTCGAGGCCGAGAACTACGCGAAAGCTGTAAGACGCTTGCGCAACGACCGAGACGCCGCGGCGTGGTTAGAAAAATACGATTTTTCTGCCGAGGTGGACGATTATCCCTTTTATATGGACATTCCCATAACAGGAGAATTTATTTTTCGATGTGACCGGAGAATATGGCAAGGAAAGCTCTTTGAGGACTACGTTTATAATGGCTTTGGCGGGAGCCTGTGTATCTTTACGATTCACGATGTACAGAAACGCATTTATCAAAGAAAAACGATTATACCGATAGATAAGGCAAAAGCAGTAAAAACGACCGTCGTGATAGACGGAACGGAGCGAGAGATCTCTTTGTCTTTTGATGTGCTACGGAAATACTTTGATTACCTTGAAAAGCTTGGTTTCATATCTTCTTGTAATAACGAGTATTATTCCCGCCGCCCTCTGTCAATGATTCCACCAAAGGGGGAAGCGGCAAAGCAACTCTCTGATATTCTCGCGTCTGTTGATCCTTACTCTCCAAACATTGACAGCATTATCGACCGGGAAATGGAAGCGCGCTCTCGTAAATGACAAAGCCGCCTTTTGCACCGGAGAGCAAAACCGTGAGAAGGACTCGAACTGCGCGACACCGAGACGCGCAAAACGGGTTTTCGTTTAACAAGCAGAACAGCTTTATCAATCGTGCTATCGACGAGACGATGGAGTGGGATCAAAAGAAAGGCCGCAAGGGCAATTCATGAAAATCAAGAAACTGTTGCTTGTGCTTCTCTCGTTACTCATTCTCAGCGGGTGCAGTATGCCTCCCGCTCAATTGACGAATTCCCAGGCGGACATAGAAAAACTATCAACGCCGATCCCTATTGTGATAGAGACACCGCCTCCCGTCACGACCGAGCCGACACCGCAGCCGACACCAGTTCCAACGCCTGATCCTACGCCGGAGCCGACGCCTGATCCTACGCCAGCGCCGAAGCAAGCTCCGACCATTACAAAGCAACCGACAGACGAAACAGTTAATGTCGGAGAAACAGCGTATTTCGTCGCAAGCGCAGACGGAGCCGAAGAAATATCGTGGTATATTGCAGGCCCGGACGGATCGACAGGATATAGCGCCCAAGAAATCGGCAACTATCTCCCGGCCGTCTCTTGTAGCGGGTACAACACGGGGACGCTTACGATCAATAATGTCACCGCCGACATGGACGGCTGGAAAGCTGTCTGTCGCTTTACAAACGCGGTCGGCAAAACATATTCTGCCGCTGCCGTGATCCATGTCCAGCTTACAGTTGACGACAGAATCGTTTCGATCATGAACTATTTGATTGATTATGCTCACCCGAGAATGGCAGCAGTTAACGTCGGACTCCCGTATGTAGTCGCTCACGTTGCCGACAGCTTTGTCGAGTATGATATAAGCGCATACGATATAAGACGTGTAGTATCGGAGCACCTAAAAGCATTGTCGGAAGAAGAGAAAGAGAAATATATTAGGTCTGCGTTAACAGTAAAAAACGCTTTTCCCTGGATAAGCAGCAACCCGGATTGCTTCAAGCAAGAAGATGAGGGTTACGGGATTACAGAATATACTTTTACGCCGAAGTATTACCCGTGGAGCCAGCGAGACTTGACGGATTGCTTTGAGGCGCTGATTGTAGATTAACAGGGCAACGAATAAGGGCCGAGGAGACAATCTCCACGGCCCTGTCTTTTCTTGTCCGATTTGTTGACACTTTTTGTTGACGCAAGGCATTTTGAAACTACTTCGTCAAAATGATGTATAGTATAAAAGTTTCAAAAACAAATAAATAGAGCCCAAATCATAAAGATTTGAGCTCTAAAAGTTGGTCCGAGTGACTAGGTTCGAACTAGCGGCCGCAGCGGCGCTGAACGCCGCCACGGCCGCGGAGCGGCCATTGATTGAAATACAAGAGGCCGCTAGCTCGTTCCCGTACACAAATTAAGAAACAGGATATCCCAAGAGGGATATCCTGTTTCTTGGTCCGAGTGACTAGATTCGAACTAGCGGCCTCTTGAACCCCATTCAAGCGCGCTACCAACTGCGCTACACCCGGTCAGGTCTGTGCGGAGGGATCCTCCCCTCCGGCGCCCGATTATTGTAGCACAGCGTTTCAAAAAAAGCAAGAGCCAATTTCATGTTTTCGCGCCGCTGATCGAAGTGTCGGGGGATCCCTCTCCCACGCTCAAAGCGCGGCGAGCAGGACGTAGAGCCAGTGCGCCGCGACGCCCGCGCAGAGGCCGCCGAGCGTGTGACAGCCGATGGCCTTGCCGATGAGCTCCTTGCACGAGAGGCTGTCCATCATTGAGGTGTGCGTGCTCAGATAGCCGCTCCAGCACATGCACATGGCAGTAAAAACGGCGATGTCGTTCGGGCCGGCCAGCCCCTGGCGGATCAGCGCGGCGCTGAGGCTCAGCGAGGCGCCGGCCGCGCCGAGCGCCGTGACCGGGACGCCGACCGCCTCCGGCGAGGTGAAGCCGAAGAGCGGCTTGAGCAGAAAGTCGATCTTGCCCGCAAGAAACGGCAGCAGGCGGATGCCCTCGTAGGCGCTGCCCGTGTAGGCGCCGCTCTCGGAGGGGCCGTTGATGAGCATCATCACGAGCGTGCAGACCACCAGTACGCCGGGGACGATGCTGACGCCCATCTTCACGCCGTTATGGCCGCCCTCGAGGATGGCCGCCATCACGCGCGCGCCGATCCCGCCGCTGCGTACCGGACGCATCTTTTCCGGCATGAGCGAGCACTCGTCCTCCGCCGTGTCGAGCGCGGCCTCTTTTCCGAAGCGTTTTTTGGTAAAGGCCAGCATGAGCCGGGTGCTGATCACGCTGCCGATGATCGCGCCGATAAGGCCGACGATCACCGCGAGCCCCAACGGTCGGCCCATCAGCGGGGAGAGGCTGTACATATACGAGCAGACGATCAGTCCCATGCCGAAAGCCGTGCCGAGGTTGGTCAGTGCCGGGAACTGATAGGCCTTGAAATAGCGGCGGAAATTCCGGTCGTCCGCGAGTGCGAGGATCGCCGGGTTGTCCGAGAGGAAGGTCGTGACCACGCCGAGCGCGGCCGCGCCGGGCATGCCGTAGATCGGGCGCATCAGCGGCTGGAGCAGACGGTTGAGCAGCGAGACGAAGCCGAACTCGCTCAACAGCGCCGAGATCGCGCCCATGATGACGCAGACCGCCGTGAGGTAGAGCACCGTGTCGATCAGCAGGCGGTAGGCGGTGTTCATCATGGTGTTGATCGTGTTTGCAAGCCCCATGCGGAAAGCGAACAGCGAAAAGAACGCAACAAAAATGAGCGGGAACAGAAACGTCTCCCAGCCCAGCTCTTTTTTGTACGCCGTCCCCTTCGCCCCGCGCTGTGTGTCCATTAGTCCTTCCTCCCGACGCTCTGTTTTTCCGGCTCTATTCTATCCGTCCGCGCAACGCTTGTCAATGATTACCATCAGCCGCGCCGGGCCATGGGCTTTTTGACACTTTCGCGGCGCGCGTCTCTTGCAAAGCGCCGCGTTTTGGCATAAAATAGAGAATACTGACAGAGAAGAAAAAGGAGTCCCCCACATGCTTGAGATCAAAAACCTGAGCTTTGCCGTCGACGAGGCGGATAGAGAAAAGGAGATCATCCACGATCTGAGCCTTACGGTCGAGGACGGGAAGTTCATCGTCATCACCGGGCCGAACGGCAGCGGCAAATCCACGCTGGCGCGGCTTATCATGGGAATCGAAAAGCCCATCTCCGGGCAGATCCTCTTTGACGGAGAGGACATCACCGCGCTCGACATCACCGAGCGCGCGAAGCGCGGCATCAGCTTTGCCTTCCAGCAGCCCGTGCGCTTCAAGGGCATCCGCGTGCAGGATCTGCTGCGCCTCGCCGCGGGCAAAAACCTCACGATCTCGGCCGCCTGCGCGTATCTCTCCGAGGTCGGGCTCTGCGCGCGCGACTACATCGACCGCGAGATCAACCCCTCTCTCTCCGGCGGCGAGCTCAAACGCATCGAGATCGCGACGCTCCTCGCCCGGCGGACGAGACTGAGCGTCTTTGACGAGCCGGAGGCCGGGATCGACCTGTGGAGCTTCCAGAACCTGATCCGCATCTTTGAGAAGATGCGCGGCGAGATCAAGGACAGCTCGATCGTCATCATCTCCCACCAGGAGCGCATCCTGAAGATCGCCGACGAGATCGTCGTGCTTGCGGACGGGCGTATCTCCAGGCGCGGCCGGCCGGACGAGATCCTGCCCGCGCTGATCGGCAAAAACGCGCCCAAGAGCGTCTGCGAAATGCTGCAGTAAGGGAGGGGGAAGAGAAGATGGTCAAACTCGACGCGATCCAGAAACGGCTGATCTCGGAGATCGCCGATCTCCATTCCGTCCCCTCGGGGGCCTATAACTTCCGCGCCAACAGCCAGCTTGCGGGACGCAACACCACCGCGAACATCGACATCGTCTCCAAGGCCGACGGCAGCGGCATCGAGGTCCGTATCAAGCCGGGCACGAAGAACGAGAGCGTACACATCCCCGTCGTCATCAGCGAGACCGGCATCAAGGAGACGGTATACAACGACTTCTACATCGGCGAGGACGCCGACGTGGTCATCGTCGCGGGCTGCGGCATCGACAACTGCGGCGGGCAGGACAGCGAGCACGACGGCGTGCACCGCTTCTACGTCAGGCGCGGCGCGAAGGTACGCTACGTGGAAAAGCACTACGGCTCCGGCGACGGGCGAGGCAAGCGCATCCTCAACCCCGTGACCGAGTGCTACATGGACGAGGACAGCTCCATGGAGATGGAGATGGAGCAGATCAAGGGCGTGGACTCCACCGAGCGCACGACCCTCGCCGAGCTCAAAAGCGGCGCGAAGCTCGTCGTCAAGGAGAGACTGATGACCCACGGGGAGCAGAACGCCGTGAGCAGCTATCAGGTGAATCTCAACGGCGCGGGCGCGACGGCGGACGTGGTATCCCGCTCGGTCGCGCGCGACGATTCCAGCCAGACCTTCAACGCCCGCATCACGGGCAACGCGCCCTGCAGCGGCCACACCGAATGCGACTCGATCATCATGGACCGCGGCCGCATCCTCGCGATTCCCTCGCTGGAGGCCAACGACGTGGACGCGATGCTCGTCCACGAGGCCGCCATCGGCAAGATCGCGGGCGACCAGCTCATCAAGCTCATGACCCTCGGTCTTACCGAGGCTGAGGCGGAGGAACAGATCATCAACGGATTCCTGCGCTGAAACACAAAGGAGGAAGAACCATGTTTCTGAAGATCACCAAGCTCATCGGCAAGCCCGTATGCGTCGCGCTTTACGCCGTCGGCGCCGCGCTTGCGGTGAAGAAAAAGCCCCTTCCCCTGCTCATCCTCTTTGCGCCGCACCTCTTCGAGACGCTCACCGTCGGCCGCAAGGTTGCCAAAGAGCACGGCGTCGCCCCGCTCGAGTGGATCGCGAACTGCCTCTGCTTCGGCTTCACCTGGTGGCTGCCGCTCCGCGAGGAAAAATAAAGCAAAAAAGACATGTGCCGGGCACATGTCTTTTCTTTATGCTCCGCCGAGCGCCGCGCGATCAGAAGAGCTCGCGTTCGATCCGCGCGCAGAGGGCCTCGAGCCCCCGCTGATCCTCCTCGGAGAAGCGGTCCGGCAGCGGGCTGTCGATATCCAGCACGCCGACGACCCTGCCCTTCGCGCGCAGCGGGACGACGATCTCGGAGCGGGAGGCGCAGTCGCAGGCGATATGGCCGGGAAAGGCGTGGACGTCCGGCACGCGCTGCGTCGCGTCCTGTGCGGCGGCCGTGCCGCAGACGCCCTTTCCCCAGGGGATCTCGATGCAGGCCGGGCGGCCCTGGAAGGGGCCGAGCACGAGCTTTCCGCCCTCGGCGAGATAGAAGCCCGCCCAGTTGAGATCGCCCAGCGTCTCAAAGAGCAGAGCGGAGAGATTGGCGAGGTTCGCGACAAAGTGCGGCACGCCTGCGATCAGGCCCTCGGCCTGGGCGAGCAGCGCGGGATAATCGGTTTTTTTCACGGTGGATCCGCCCCTTTCTTGCTCTTGATGATAAACCGTCGCCGCGCGCTTGTCAATCGCCATCCGCTGTGGTAGACTGATCGTGGAGAGGTGAAGCGAAATGGAAGAAAAAAAGAAAAGCAAAGCGGCGCCGTCCGAGGAAAAAGAGAGCGCCAACGGTCTTGCCCTCGGGCTGTCCCTCGGC
Source organism: uncultured Clostridia bacterium (assembly GCA_947167725.1). Lineage (GTDB taxonomy): Bacteria > Bacillota > Clostridia > Oscillospirales > Oscillospiraceae > Limivicinus. The sequence goes on from CAMVJF010000033.1 coordinate 8,348, forward strand.
ACGGCGATGGGCGCCGCGCTCGGCTCGGCCCTCGGGAATCTGGCGATCGGCGTGTCGATGGGCATAAGTCTCGGGCTTTGTCTCGGTCTTGCCATCGACCGCTCCAACGGGAAGAAAAAAGCGGAAGACGCTCCGGAAGAGCCGGAAGGATCGGAGTGTGAGGAATGAAGATCTATATCGCCGCGCCGCTCTTCAACGAGGGCGAGCGCGCCTTCAACGAGCGCATCGACGCGATCCTGCGCGAATGCGGACACGAGACCTTCCTGCCCCAGCGCGCGGGCGGCTGCGTCGCGGACCTGCCGGAGCTGATCGAGGGCGTAGAAAAGCGCAAATACCTCTTCCGGCTCGACTGTGAGCATCTCGACTGGTGCGAGGCGATCCTTTTCGTCTTTGACGGCCGCGTGCCGGACGAGGGCGCCTGTTTTGAGCTCGGCTACTGCTACGCCAGGGGCAAACGCTGCATCGGCTTCAAGACCGACGCGCGCGCCTTCATCGACGGCTTTGACAACGTGATGCTCCACGGCGCGCCGGAGCTCGTTCTGCACAGCGAGGAGGAGCTGCGCCGCTTCTTCGCCGCGGAATGACCGGACCTCTCGACCGGGCGGGGTGATTTTTCACTCCGCCCTTGTTTTTTTCTCTTGCGCGGCGGAGCGGCATGGCGTATACTGTGCCGGGATTTCAATTCGATGCGAGGAAACACATGGCTACGATCCGCTCCTTTATCCGGCGCGAGGGCGTGCTGCTGATCGCCGCGCTTGCGGCCGCCGTCAGCTGCTTTTTCGTCCCGCCGGATGCGCAGTATCTCTCCTATATCGATTTTCGCACGCTCGCGCTGCTCTACTGTCTGATGACCGTCGTCGCCGGCCTGCGGCAGGCCGGGCTCTTCGCGCACCTCGCGCACACGCTCTGCCGCCGCGTCTCCACGCTGCGCGCGATGGGCGCGCTGCTCGCGGCGCTGTGCTTTTTTTCCTCCATGCTCATCACCAACGACGTGGCGCTGCTGACCTTCGTGCCCTTCGCCGTCGTCGTGCTCGGCATGGCCGAGCAGCGCGGCGCGCTGATCCGTGTCGTCGTTCTGCAGACCGCGGCGGCCAATCTCGGCAGCATGCTCACGCCCGTGGGCAACCCGCAGAACCTGTATCTCTACTCGTATTACGATCTCAGCCCCGGCGACTTTTTCCGTTTCACGCTCCCCGTATGGGCGCTGTCTCTCCTGCTGGTGCTGCTCGCCTGTCTCGCCTTGCCGCAGCGGAAGCTCTCGGTCTTTCTCGGCGAGGCGCCGGGGATGGACGGGCGCGGCGTGCTGCTCCACGGCGCGCTTTTCGCTGTGTGCCTGCTGACGGTGCTGCGCGTGATCTCCTGGCCGCTCATGCTGCTCATCGTTCTCGGCGCGCTGCTCGTCCTTGACAGGAAGCTGCTGCTCCGGGCGGATTTCATGCTGCTGCTGACCTTTGTCGCCTTCTTCGTATTCTCCGGCAACCTCGCGCGGCTCGAGAGCGTCGCGCAGCTGCTGCGCTCGCTGCTGGCGGGGCGCGAGTATCTCACTGCGCTCGGCGCGAGCCAGGTCATCAGCAACGTCCCCGCGGCGCTGCTGCTCTCGGGCTTCACCGGCGAGGCGCACGCCCTGCTGCTGGGCGTGAACGTCGGCGGGCTCGGTACGCCGATCGCGAGCCTTGCGAGCCTGATCAGCATGAAGCTCTACGACCACTCCGAGCACGCCCGCCCCGGGCGTTATCTCGCGGAGTTCACTGTCGTAAACCTGCTGCTGCTCATCCTGCTCTCGGCCGTGAGCCTCCTGCTGCTGCGATAACGAAACAGCGCCGCCCGGATCCGATCCGGGCGGCGCTTTTGTTTTTTTCTCTCAGGTATAGCTTTCGATCAGACCGCGAAGTCCCTCCCGCTCATAAAGGGCGCGCACCCACACGAGCTCGTCGGCGATGAGCGTGTCGATAGCGCGCATGCCGAGCAGCTCCACAGGGGCTCGGTCGTCGCTGAGGATGTTCGCGCCGCCCTCTTCCCGCACGAGGCGGGACAGAACGGTCTCCATCATCGTGCGCAGCTCGCCGTGCTCCAGCTCTTCGAGCCCGGCGGCGAGCTTGTCCGCGGGCGCGGCGTCGACGCAGGCGAAGAGCTCGCGGTTCGTATTGCCGCGCACGTCCGCCGAGGCAACGCAGGGAAAGACCGCGGCAATGGTGTCGCGCAGCGCCTCGTTGATGCTGCCCTCGCCGTCGGAGTGCATGTTCATGTTCACGGCCATGACGCCGCCGGGCGCGAGGTGCTCGCGCACCATCGTGAAGAACTCGACGGACGACATCTGGAAGGGGATCGTGATGTCCTGATAGGCGTCGACGAGGATCACGTCATAGCGGTCTCCGACCGTCTGGAGGAAGGCGCGGCCGTCATATTCCGTGACCTTCACCGCGTCGGGGAGCTCGAAATAGCGGTGGGCAAGCTCGGTGATCCGTCCGTCGATCTCCACGCCCTCGACGCTGCTCCCCGGGAAATAGCGCAGGCACTGCTCGGCGTAGGTGCCCGTGCCGTTGCCGAGGACCAGCACGCGGGGCTGCGCCTTCCCGGCCATCGGCAGGGCCGCGAGGGCGTAATCGTAATACATGCCCGTGAGTCCGCCTTCCTTCATGCGCACCGACTGGACGCCGAAGAGCACGTTGGTCGAGAGCACGACGCTCCGCTCGTCCTCCTTGACCTGCAGATAGTTGTAGACCGACTCGCCCTCGTATTTCAGATCGTCCTCCCAGAAGGCGAAGGCCGTGCCGCGTCCGAAGATGAGACACAGCAGGAAGAGGACGAGCGCGAGGATCACGGCGCGCAGCCCTTTGCGGGCGCTGAGGAAGAAGGCCAGTGCGATCGCGAGCAGGATGCCCGAGAAGATGAGGAAGGTCACGGCCGTGCCGACCGCGGGGATCGTGACGAAGGTGGGAAGAAAGGTGCCGAGGATGCTGCCGACCGTGTTGCAGGCGCCGAGGCGCCCCACGGTCTTGCCGCTGTCGTCGAGGCTGTCGACCGTCGCCTTGACCAGCGAGGGCGTGACCGTGCCGAGCAGGAAAAGCGGATAGACGAAGATCAGCATGCAGGAGACGAAGGCCGCGGCAACGAGGAAGTTCGTGCTGACCGTGAAGATCATCAGCCCCGACACGCCGAGGATCACGTATTTGCCCAGCACCGGGATCGCCGCGATCCAGACCGCGGCGACGAGGATGCGCCGGTAGAGCAGCGCCGGGTCCGGATTTTTGTCCGCGGCGCGGCCGCCGTAGAGATTGCCGAGCGCCATCGCGATCATGATCGTGCCGATAATGATCGTCCAGACGATCTGCGAGGAGCTGAAATAGGGCGCGAGCAGCCGGCTCGCCCCGAGCTCGACGGCCATGACCGACACGCCCGCGAAAAACTCCGTGAGATAGAGAAACAG
>CAMVJF010000034.1 GCA_947167725.1 uncultured Clostridia bacterium
GTGGCGATCACGCTGCTCGTCATCATCTTCGGAGAGACGATCCCCAAGATCACCGCGAAGAAGGCGGCGAACACCGTTGCGCTGCGCGACGCCTATATCGTGCGGGCGATGATGATCGTGCTCAAGCCGCTGATCTGGCTCGTCGTGGGACTGACCCATCTGCTCACCGGCCCGGAGCGGACCGAGGAGGAGAGCGACGGCGAAGAGGCCGTCGAGGAGCTGCAGTCCATCATCGAGACCGCCGAGGACGAGGAGGTCCTCGACGAGGACCAGTCCGAGCTGCTGCAGGCCGCGATCGACTTCTCCGAGATCTCCGCGATGGAGGTCATGACGGCCCGCGTGGACGTCTGCGCGATCGATATCGAGGACGACTGGAGCGAGATCGTCAGCGCCGTCGAAGAGGCGCCCTTCTCGCGTCTGCCGGTATACGAGGGCAGCATCGACAATATCATCGGCGTGCTGTATCTCAACCACTTCCTCAAGGCGCTGACGGAAAAGGGCAAGCATACCGATATCCGCAAGCTGCTCATGCAGCCCTGCTACGTCTACAAGACGATGAAGCTGCCCGCCGTGCTCAGCCTCCTGCGCAAGGCCAAGCAGCACCTCGCCATCGTGACCGACGAATACGGCGGCACGCTGGGCGTCGTGTCGATGGAGGACGTGCTCGAGCAGATCGTCGGCGATATCTGGGACGATACCGACGTTATCGAGCAGGAGGTCGTTGAACGCGCCGAGGGCGAATATGAGCTCGACGGCGACATGAATATCTACGACTTCCTCGAGCTGGTCGGCATCCCGGAGGAGGATTTCGAGGCGGAGAGCGCGACGCTCGGCGGCTGGACGGTCGAACGCTTCGGGAGCTTCCCAAAGAAGGGCGACAGCTTCCGCTACGAGGATCTGAGCGTCACCGTGCTTGAGATGGACGGCCGCCGCGTGGAAAAGCTGCTCGTCAAGATCGAGCCTCCTGCGGAGGAAGAATGAGCCGCGGCCTGTCGCGGCCGCAGAAAACGGAAAATGCGCCCGCTCCCCAAAAGGGGCGGGCGTTTTCATCCGCCGGAAAAAGACAGATTTTCCCACTTGACTATTCTCCGGAGCTGTGCTATTATATCAAAGCTAAATCAATATCGCGGGGTAGAGCAGTTGGTAGCTCGTCGGGCTCATAACCCGGAGGTCGTTGGTTCAAATCCTTCCCCCGCAACCACTAAAAAGACCGTTTTCGATAAGAAAACGGTCTTTTTCTTTACAATTCGAAAGAATAAATTATTATTGCTCTCATCTGAGGGGCGAATTAGGGGTGAAATAGAATGTGCTTATATACGTTTGTTCGATAGAAATCGAGGAATAACACAAATACTCGACATTTACCGGATTGCTATTTCATACTGCTTATCTTGCCCGTGCAAACACATTAGACCTTACTTCTGCTGCTTTTGCTCTAGCTTCTGCAATCTGATGGGCATAGATTTTGGCAGTTGTTGTTGCATCAGCATGCCCAAGTTCACTTGCGGTCGTTACAAGATCAATGCCGTCTGCTATCATCGTTGACGCAACAGTGTGCCTGAAAGCGTGTGGATGGATGTGAGGCAGCGAGTTTGATTTTGAAAAGTCAGCCAACCATTGAGTGATACTGTCTGGTAACATAGGATTGCCGTTATCCTTTGTAAAGACATAGCCCGTCTCGGTCCAAAGCTGACCAGCTTCTGTTCGCATTTTTTCCTGTTTTATTTTCCAGTTACTGATCATTTCAGCGGTTTCAGGTGCAATTCTAATCGTTCGACTTTCTCCGTTTTTAACAGAAAATGAAAAATGGCAGTTGACAAAACTGGTGAAATAGTATATGTTTACAAGTGACCAGGTGGTCATTGACCATGCGGTCACCGATAAGATCTCAACCTCGCAAATAACGGAAAGGGAAAGTGGGATCATGCCAACCAACTTATTCTTTGAGATCGACGATCAAAAGCAGAAAATGATCTTAGACGCGAGCCTGACGGAGTTCTCCTCCAGGGGATATACGGCCGGCTCCACCAACCAGATCGCGCTGGCGACCGGGATCAGCAAAGGAAGCCTGTTTACCTATTTCAATACCAAGGAAGATCTGTATATGTACCTGCTCGACGGGGTAATCCGGGAATTCCTGAGCGCCATGAGCGATTTCGAGGCCGAATTGCCCGAGGAGCTGTTCCAGCGCGTGATCAAATATGCCGAGCACGAGCTGGCATGGCATCTGGATCATCCGAGAGAGTCGATGCTGATCGTGCAGGCCTTCTCGATGAACGGCAGCGAGATCAGAAAAAAGATCGAGGCGAAATACGGCGCCGAAGAGCAGGATATTTACTACAGTCTGATGGAATGCGTGGATATGACGCACCTGAAGGGCGACCGCCAGGTCATCCTGAACATCATCAAGTGGACCCTGAACGGGCTTCAGGACAGCGTCACCGGCCGTATGACGGTGGAGAAGGACTTCGTGATCAAGGATCTGTTCGAGGAGTATCAAAGCAATCTGATCCTGTACATGGACACGCTCAAGGCCGCCCTGACATAAATGATCGGGCGGGAAGAGACGGAGGTGAGCCGATTTCGATGAAAACAGAATGGGTCCTGTGCCCCGTGTGCGGCAGCAAGACCCGAAACAGGATCCGCAGCGACACGGTCATGCACAATTTCCCGCTGTTCTGTCCAAAGTGCAAGAAGGAAACGCTGGTGGATCTGGAAGGATTTGAAATTCGAATAGTGACAGAGCCGGACACTCAGATGCAGAGCCGATAAGTATTGTGGTCATCCACGGTATTTGTCGGCTCTGCCTGTTTTCCGGGAAAGGACGGATACGCAATGAAGAAAAACAACGACGCGGTGATCGTCAGCGCCCTGCGCACGCCGGTCGCCAAGTACAGGGGCGATTTTGCGACTCTGACCATGCCCGAGCTTGGGGCCATCGTGCTGAAGGGCATCCTTGAAAAAACGCAGCTGGATCCCGCCGCCGTGGACGAGCTGGTTTTCGGCAACCTGTACGGCTCCGATTACGGCAACACGGCCCGCTGCTGCTGGCTGGAGGCTGACTACCCGCTGCCGACCTCCGCCCTGACGGTGGATCGCCAGTGCGGCAGCGCGGTCAACGCGGTGGGGCTCGCGGCCGTACAGATCCGCGAGGGCATTTATGACGTGTGCATCGCCGGCGGTGTCGAAAGCTATTCCCAGCAGCCGATCTATATCCAGCGCCCGCAGCGGGATTTTCCCGACGATCTGAAGATCCTGCCGCGCAAGGTGGCGCCCGAGAAGATCGGCAAGGGCTGTCTCGCCACGGACATGATCGAGACGGCCGACAAGCTGGCGGAGATGTACGGCATTAGCCGCGAGGAGTGCGATCGCTTCGCGCTTGCGAGTCATCTCAACGCCGCCGCCGCGTGGAAAAACGGGTTGTTCGACGAGCAGGTGATGAGCGTGTCGATCCCGCAGAAAAAGGGGGATCCAAGGATCGTCGCGATGGACGCCTGCATCCGCCCGGATTCCACGATGGAGTCGCTGGGCAGGCTGAGGGCGCTCGCCGACGGAGTCACGACCGCGGGCAACTCCTCTCCGAGAAACGACGCGGCGACCGCTCTGCTGATCATGCGCCGCGACAAGGCTGCGACGCTCGGCTATACGCCGCTGGCCAGGGTACGCGAGTTCGCGACGGCAGGCGTAGATCCGCGCATCATGGGCATCGGGCCCGTGGCCTCCACACGCCGGCTGATGGAGCGTTTCGGTTACCGCCTGTCGGATTTCAAGCTGATCGAGCTCAACGAGGCCTTTGCCGCGCAGTCGCTCGCCTGCATCAAAGAGCTCGGCCTGGATCCCTCGACCGTGAACGTCGAGGGCGGAGCCATCGCCATCGGGCATCCCACTGGCGCTTCCGGCGGCATGCTGGCCGGCCGCATGGTGCACGCGCTGAAGCACCGCGGCGAGGATCTGGGCCTGGTCACCTTCTGCTGCGGCGGCGGCCAGGGCATCTCGCTGGTCATAGAAAACGAATAAACAACAAGAAAGGGGGACAAACATGCCGTTTATCCAAACAAAAAGCAATCTGACCATGTTCTACACCCTCGTGGGGACAGGCGAAAAGACGATCGTGATGATCCACGGCGCCGGATCGACCAGCCGCCACTGGCCGATGCAGCTGCGCGCCCTGGTGAAAGCCGGGTTCCGTGTCCTGACCTACGACAACCGCGGACACGGAGCGACGCCGGGAACGGAGGGCCTTTACAGCATCGAGCTGCTGGCAAAGGATCTTGAAGAGCTGCTCGAGGCGCTCGGCATCGAGGAAAAGATCTGTCTCTGCGGCATCTCCATGGGCGGCCTGATCGCCCAGGAGTTCATGATCCGCAACCCAGACAGGGTGACGGCCGCGATCCTGTCCAACACCTACAGCTTTCTCGGATACGACTTTATCGCGGCCGCGGTCGGAGCGGACCCGGAGGCCCTCAAGCAGCGTGAGTTGACTCCGGAGCTCATGTACGAGGCGCTGTCGAAAGGCTATGTCGAAAACTGGGACGCCGCCGCGCACATGATGATGGCCTCGGATTTCCTGATGTCCACCGAGCTGGGAAAGGACCTCTTCTTCGACGACATGGTCATCCAGACGCTGGAGGAGCGGATCAAGACCAACGCGGCGACGGGAGCTTTTGATTCCCGCAGCAGGCTGGACCGGATCAAATGCCCCGTTCTGGTCATCGGCAGCGACAGGGACATGACCGTGCCCTTCGCCGAATCCGCGTATCTGCATGAACACATCGCGGGAAGCAGATATGTCGTGATGGAAAACATGAATCATGTTCCCACCATGGACGCGCCCGAGATCTTCAACCGTCACATGCTTGCGTTTCTCGGCGACGTTTATGCCTGAAAAAACAGCGCGGCGAAAAGCCCCGCGGCCGGAAAAGGACCGTGAGGCGCAGCCGCGGCGAAGGAGGAGGATGCAATGTCAAGATATATCATCCGGCGGCTTCTTCTGATCATCCCGACGACGCTGCTGGTCGTCCTGCTGGTCTTCCTGATCATGAATATCACACCGGGCGATCCCGGCCGCATGATCCTGGGCGTCGGGCAGGGTGTCACACAGGAGGCTGTCGACGCGCTGAATCATTCGCTCGGCATGGACAGGCCCGTGATGGAGCGCTATGTCACTTACATCTGGAATATCCTCCATCTGGATTTCGGCCTGTCGTACCATTCGCGCCAGCCGGTGCTCGACACTCTGGTGAAGAGCTTTCCCATCACATTCCAGCTCGCCTTTCTTTCGATCCTGGTAACGGTCGTGGTCGGCATCCCGCTGGGGATTATCTCAGCCGCAAGGCGCTACTCGGTGCTTGACGGCACCCTGACGGTCGTCGCGCTGGTGGTCGCGTCCGTGCCGGGCTTCTGGCTGGGCATCATGCTGATTCTGATCTTCTCCCTCAAGCTCGGGCTCCTGCCGACCTCCGGCATCGGTACGCTGAAGCACTACGTTCTGCCCGTGCTGACGCTGGCCCTGCCGAACGCGGCCTTCCTGCTGAGGATTACGAGAGTGACGATGCTCGAAACGCTGCGGCAGGATTATATCCGCACCGCACGCGCAAAGGGAGCCAGCGAAAAGAGGGTCATTTTCCGCCACGCGCTGAAAAACACGCTGCTCCCGGTCGTGACGACGCTGGGTCTGAGCTTTGCGAATCTGCTGGGCGGCGCAATCGTCGTCGAGGCGGTGTTCGGCCTTCCCGGACTGGGCGAGGTGATCCTTGACGCGCTGGTGCTCAAGGACGTGCCGGTGGTCATGGCCTCCATCATCCTCATCGCCGTCCTGTTTATGCTGATCGTGCTGGCCGTGGATATCCTGTACGCCTATATCGATCCCCGGATCAAGGCACAGTTCGGCGGGAGGTGAAGGCCATGAAAAAATGGAGAAAAAAGCAGCCTGCTTTCCGGCTCGACGGCAGCGGCCGCTTCGGCGATATCTGGTACAGCCTTTCTCAGAGCAAGGTGACCATGCTGGGTCTGTCGATCGTGCTTCTGGTCTGCTTCATGGCTGTCTTCGCGGATGCCATCGCCGACTACGACACCCGCGTCATCATGCAGAACGCCAAGGAGCGTCTGCAGGGTCCAAGTCTCGCGCACTGGTTCGGCACGGACGCTTTCGGCAGAGATATTTTTGCCCGCATTATCCACGGCTCGCGCTATTCGCTGGCCATCGGTCTGGCCTGCTCGGCCATTTCGCTGGTCTGCGGAAGCGCGATCGGCGCGGTCGCCGCCTATCTGGGCGGCAAGGTAGACAACATCATCATGCGCATACTGGATATCGTCACCTGCATTCCCGCCATGGTGCTGGCGCTGGCGCTGATCTCCGCGCTGGGGCAGGGCTTCTGGAATCTGGTGCTGGCGATATCCCTGGCGACGATCGCATCCTTTGCCCGCGTCGCGCGCTCGGTGATCCTCTCCATCGTGCAGCAGGATTTCATCGAAGCGGCGAAGGCCTGCGGCGTGGGGAAGGTGCGAACGATCGTCGTCTACATCATCCCCAATGCGATCGGCCTGCTGGTCGTACAGACCACGATGAACATCGCCGCGCTGATCATCGCGGCCGCGGCGCTGAGCTTCATCGGCATGGGCGTTCAGCCGCCCGCCCCGGAGTGGGGCACGATGCTGGCCGAATCCAGAGCTTTCATGCGGCTTTATCCGCATTACGTCATATTCCCGGGTCTGGCGATCGTCGTCACGTCCCTCGGCTTCAACCTGCTGGGTGACGGTCTGGCGGAGGCGCTCGATCCGCGCATGAAAGATTGAGGTCGTACGATGGAAAAACTGCTTGAAGTGAAAGATCTGAGCGTGATCTATCAGACAAGAAAAGAGACGGTCCGGGCGGTGAACGGGATCAGCTTTTCGCTGAACAGACGAGAAACTCTCGGCTTCGTGGGCGAGACCGGCGCCGGTAAAACCACGACCGCGCTGAGCATCATGAGACTGCTGCCGGAGCGGACCGCCAGGATCACCTCCGGTGAGATCCTGTTCAACGGAACGTCGCTTCTCAAGCTCGGCGAATCCCAGATGAAGGCGATTCGCGGCGAGATGATCTCCATGATCTTTCAGGATCCCATGACCAGTCTCAATCCCGTGCTGACCATCAGCAAGCAGATCAGGGAAGCCCTGATCCTCCACGGAGACGAAAACCAAAGCAGCGAGGACGTTGACAAGCGGGTCGACGAGCTCCTGACCCTGGTCGGGATCGAGCCCTCGCGCAAAAACAGCTATCCGCACGAGCTCTCCGGCGGTATGAAGCAGCGCGTGGTCATCGCCATGGCGCTGGCCTGCTCGCCGGAGGTGCTGATCGCGGACGAGCCGACCACCGCTCTCGACGTGACGATCCAGGCACAGGTCATGGAAATGATGGAAGAGCTGAAAAACAAGCTGGACATGTCCATGATCCTGATCACCCACGATCTCGGACTGATCGCCCGGATCTGCGACAACGTCGCCGTGATGTATTCCGGCGAGATCATCGAATACGGCAGCTTCGAGGATCTGTTCGTCTCCGAACGGCATCACCCGTACACGGCCGGCCTGTTCGCGTCGATCCCGAACATCCGGGACGAGAAGCCCCGTCTGCAGCCCATTCCCGGGCTGATGCCGGACCCGGCCAATCTGCCCTCCGGCTGCAAATTCCATCCGCGCTGCCCGCAGTGCATGGAGATCTGCAAAAGCGTCTGCCCCGGCGTCCATACGGAGGGCAAGCATCAGATCAAATGCCATCTGTTCACGGGGGAGGTGCAGCCATGAGCGAGCCTTTGCTGGAGGTCAGACATCTCAAAACCTATTTCAAAGTGAAAGGAAAGCTGCTCCACGCCGTGGACGACATCAGCCTAGCGATCCCCGCCGGGAAAACGCTTGGCGTCGTGGGCGAGAGCGGCTGCGGGAAAACCACCCTGGGCAGGACGATCCTGGGTCTCGTCCCCGCCACCGAAGGCGAGATCGTCTACGACGGGCAGAACATCTCCAGGATGGACCGCAGGCAGTTCAAGGAACTGCGCAAGGAAATGCAGATCATCTTTCAGGATCCCTATTCCACGCTCAACCCCCGCCACAGCATCGGCCGCATCATCGAGGAGCCCCTGCTCGTCAACGGCATCGTCCGCGACAAGAGAGAAAGAAAAGAACGCGCGCTGGAGATCATGAAAAAGGTCGGCCTTGCGGAAAAGCTCTACTACGCCTATCCGCACGAACTCGACGGCGGCAGACGCCAGCGCGTGGGGATCGCCAGAGCTCTGTCGGTCAACCCGAAGTTCATCCTCTGCGACGAGCCTGTTTCGGCGCTGGACATGTCCATCCAGGCTCAGGTCCTCAACTTGCTGATGGATCTGCAGGACGAGCTGGGCCTGACCTACATGTTCATCACCCACGACATGTCCGTGGTCAAGCATATCTCAGACGAGATCATGGTCATGTATATGGGGAACATGGTGGAAAAGGCAAGCCCGAGAGAACTGTTCAGCAATCCCATACATCCCTATACGCGCGCACTTCTCTCCGCGATACCCATCCCCAGCGCAGAAGCAAGAAACGTAAAGCCCCAGATCATCAAGGGCGAGATCAGCAGCCCGATCGATCCGAAGCCGGGATGCCGCTTCGCCAACCGCTGTCCCTTTGCCAAGGAGGAATGCACATCGGGATCCATTGCTCTCAAGGAAGTTGAATCCGAACATTTTGTGGCCTGTACCCTAAATCAATGAAAAGGAGAAAACAAAAATGAAAAAAGCTCTTTCCCTGATCCTGGCCCTTGCCATAATCCTGACGCTCGCCGCGTGCGGATCCGCGCCGGCGCCCGCCGCGCCCGCCGCGCAGAGCGATCCCGCCGCGCCCGCCGCTCCGGCGAGGGACAGCCTGACTCTCATGACCGTCATGAAGTGCGAATCCATGGATCCCTATTCCGGCTCCTACGGGGAAAAGACCGTGCCCCGCATGGTCTTCGACACGCTGGTGGACTACGACCAGGACGGCAAGTTCGTGCCCTGCCTGGCGACCGGCTGGAAAGACGACGGCATGGACATGACCTTCACGCTTCGCGACGACGTGAACTTCACCGACGGCGAGCACTTCAGCGCGGACGACGTCATGTTTGCCTACGAGATGTATGCCGCCAACCCCGCTTTCGCGGCCAGACTCTCCGTCTGGGGCACCGTGGAAAAGCTGGATGACTATACCGTCGTGTTCCACAAGCTCTATCCCTACGCCGCGCTGCTGCCCTCCCTCGCCGAGCAGTTCCACATCGTCTCCAGCAAGGCGTACCAAGCCGATCCCGCCGGCTTTGCGGACAAGCCCATCGGCTCCGGCCCGTATAAGTACGTCTCCCAGGACGTGGACGGCTCCGTCCACTTTGTCGCCAACGAGGACTACTTCAAGGGCGCGCCCAGCATCAAGAACCTGACGATCAAGCCTCCCGTCGACGCCTCCACCGCGGTCATTGCCCTGCAGACCGGCGAGCTTGACCTCGCGGCCAACCTGCCGATGGCCCAGAAGGCGCTGATCGAGAGCGACCCGAAGCTGAAATTCATCGAGAAGAACGCATGGAACATGATCATGCTGATCCTCGGCGGCACGCAGATGGAGGATCCCAACCTCAGAAAGGCCGTCTACTACGCGCTGGATCTTGAGAGCATCGTGCTGATCGGCAACGAAGGCGTCGGCGCTCCGGCCACCGAGCTCTGCGCCAACCAGATCATGGGAGATTTCAAGGGCAAGGTTCCCTTCGGCGAGTTCGATCTGGAGAAGGCAAAAGAGTATCTTGCCAAGTCCGATTACGTGCCCGGCACGGAGATCACCCTGTCCATCACGCCTGAGTTCGCCAGCGTCGCCCAGGTCATCCAGTCCAATCTCGGCGCGATCGGCATCAACGTCAAGATCGACCAGATGGACCTCAACTCCCTGTACGCGGTCATGTTCAGCGGCGAGATGCAGATGACCGTCACCTACATCGGCAACCCGATCACCACGATCGAGAATATCATCGACGCCTACAACACCCCGCCCTTTGACACGCTGATGCACAAGACGCCCGAGCTTGACGCGGCCATCAACAGCATGAAGGCCGAGGTCAACGCCGAAAAGCGCGCCGAGTACATCCTCGAGGCGCTGCAGCTGATCAAGAACAACGCCGACTACATCCCGCTCTTTGAGTATCCCTCCACGGCGGCCTACGTCTCCGATCTGGATGGCGTATGGGATATCTTCGCCGCCAGCTACATGTACTACGTCAATGAGATGAGCTTCAAGTAAGCGCCTCGCCCCCGGCCCTCCGGCGGCCGCGGATCGCGGCCGCCGGAGCCCGGGACGGACCGGCCGCCGACGTTTTTATCGAGGAGAGATTACCATGTTTTACAATGCATGCGAAGCTGACGTCACGCTGCGCAGCGGCAAAACGCATTACCTCCGCTTCGGGACGGGAAAAAAGGTGATGGTGATGGTGCCGGGTCTGCGGATCGCGCCCATCGAGGGGACGGCGAAGGGTCTCGCCCTGGGATACCGCCTCTTCGCGAAGGAGTACACCGTCTATGAGTTCGATCGGAACGAGCCCGTGAGGGAAGGCTGCACGCTCCATTCCCGTGCCGACGATCTAGACGAGGCGCTAGAACAGCTGGGCCAGAAGGACGTCTATATATACGGCGCCTCGCAGGGCGGCATGATCGCGCAGGATCTGGCCATCCATCATCCCGAGCTCGTCAAAAAAATGGTCCTGGCCGTGACGCTGTGCCGCAGCAACGAGACGGTGGAAAAAGTCATCAGCGACTGGATCGCGATGGCGGGCGACCGGGGACTGAACGCCGTCGCGCTGGACTATATCACCAAGGGCTTTTCGGAGAGCTATCTGAAGAAAAACAAACTGTTCCTCCCCCTGCTGATGAAGATGCAGAAGCTCGTCCCCGCGGAGCGCTTTATCACCCTTGCCAGGGCCTGCCTCACCTGTGAGACCTACGAGCAGCTGGATAAGGTCCGGTGCCCGGTGCTCGTGCTCGGCGGCGGCAAGGACAAGGTCGTCACCGGCGAGGCCTCCCGCGAGATCGCCGAAAAGCTGAACTGTCCGTATTACATCTACGACGATCTCAGCCACGAGGCATACAGCGAGGCAAAGGACTTCAACCGGCGGATCTACGATTTCTTTGCGCAGGACTGAAAAGATCCGCAGAGCGCGCGTCCTGCTGCCGACAGGAAATAACGGAAAGGAAGAATGGTTTATCATGGAAGGACAGAGGCCTCTTGAAGGCATCAAGATCCTGGATTTCACGATCTATGTGGCCGCGTCCGTCGGCTCCTCGGTATTCGGCTATCTGGGAGCGGACGTGATCAAGATCGAGCCGCCGAAGGGCGACCCCTGGCGCCAGTTCGGAAACGGCTTCCGTCTGCCCGTGTCGGAGGAGGAAAATCCCTGCTTCGACGCGATCAACTGCTTCAAGCGGGATATCGTGCTGAATCTGCGCGACCCCGAGGGAATGGCGGCCATGCACCGGCTGATCGAGGGCGCGGATATCCTGATCACGAATTACCGGGGCTCCGCGCTCAAATCCATGGGCCTCACCTACGAGGACGTCAGAAAGATCAACCCCCG
>CAMVJF010000035.1 GCA_947167725.1 uncultured Clostridia bacterium
CCTGAGCGAAAAAAACGTCCGGCTCTTCACCGCTCACCGCGTCTATTCGCCCGCCGAGCTGCGCGCACGCTATGAGATCAAGCTCGAGGCCTATAACAAAGTCATGTGCATCGAGGCGCAGACCATGGTCAACATGGTCTGGAAGGACATCCTTCCGGCGGTCAGCGCCCATACCGCCTCGCTTGCGGCCGCGGCTCTTTCCAAGGAGGCGCTCGGCGCCGGGATCGATACGTCCTATGAGCGAGGGACGAGCGCGAAGCTCAGCGCGCTCATCCGCGAAACAAGCGAGTGCGCCGAGAGAGTGAAGAGCGCATGCGAGAAGGTGCGCGCCGAGAAGGACGCGCTGCGCGCCGCCCGCGGCTATCACGACGAGGTCATTCCCTGCATGGACGCCCTGCGCCGCGCCGTCGATGCGATGGAGATCAAATGCGAGCGCGGGATCTGGCCCTATCCGACCTACGGCGATATCCTCTTCAGCGTCAAATGATGCGGTCTGCCTGACCGAAAAGAAAAACGTGCGGAGCCTTGCTCCGCACGTTTGGTTTTTTATGGATCTTATTCGTTGAGGAACAGCACGCCCAGCGTTTTCGGTCCACAGTGAGAGGCGATCGTACAGCCGGCGGTCGTATGGTGGACCTCCTTGACCTCGATCAGGGAGCGTACCAGAGCTTCGAGCTCGTCGAGCACGGCTTGGTCGATCTCACCGGAGTTGGTGATGAACACATGCCCCGGACGGACCGACTTGCCCTCGAGGCGCTCGGTGATGTACTGCCGGTAGACCGAGACGATGTGCCCGCGGTATTTTTTGTAGACGCCCAGCTTGCCGCCGCCCATCTCGAGCGCTGGCTTGAGATGCAGCAGATTCGCGCCCAGCGCGGCGACGCCCGAGCAGCGGCCGCCCTTCCACATGAATTCCAGTGTGTCGAGCACGAAACTGGTGTCTACCTTGTCGGTGAGAGAGGAGATGTGCGCAGCGATCTCCTCGGCGTCCATCCCTCTGTCGCGGCACTCGGCAGCCTCGATCACGAGCAGGCCCACACCGGTCGAGAGCATGCGGCTGTCGACGGGGTATACGCCGTCGAGTTCCTGCGCGGCGATGCAGGCGGTGGAAAAGGAGCTGGAAAGCTCGGAGCTGATATCGAGATGCACGACCTCACAGCCGGCGTCCACAAAAGGACGGAAAAAGTCGAGAAACTGCTGGACCGACGGCGCGGAGGTTTTCGGCAGCGTACCGTCCTGATGGTAGCGGCGGTACATGTCTTCGGGTGTGAACGCATGTCCGTCGTAAAAGCTGTCCTCACCGAGCAGGATGGTGAGCGGGATCGTCCGGATCTGATAGCGTTCCAGCAGCTCCGGGGAAAGATCGCAGGTACTGTCCGCGGTGATGACGACCGGCTTGTTCATGGTAAGGGTGCCCCCTTGAATGAATAGTGTATATTTTATTATAGCATCCGCAGTGCAAAAGGGCAAGAATCAAATTGCTTCGCGCTTTTCTCCTTGCAAAGCAGAAGAAATTGTATGATAATGAAGCCAATCGACAGGAAGGGAAGCGAGAGAGTTGATCTTCGATACCCATGCGCATTATGATTCCGGCGCCTTCAACGCCGACCGGGAAGAGGTCCTGGCCTCCATGCCGCGGAAGGGCGTGGGGCTGATCCTGAACCCCGGCTGCGAGGAACAAAGCTCCCGAGCCGCTCTTGCGCTGGCGGAGAAGTTTCCCTTCGTCTACGCCGCGGTGGGCATCCACCCCGAGGATATGGAGGGCGAGCGCCTCGACGCCATCCGCGCGCTCGCCGCGCATGAGAAATGCGTCGCAATCGGCGAGATCGGACTGGACTATTACTGGGACGCGTCGCACAAGGAAGAGCAGAAGGAGCTCTTCGCCGCGCAGCTCGCGCTTGCCTGCGAGCTCTCGCTGCCAGTGATCGTCCACGACCGCGAGGCGCACGGCGACAGTCTCGAACTCATCCGCCGCTTCCCGGAGGCGCGCGGCGTGTTCCACTGCTTTTCCGGCAGCGCCGAGATGGCGCAGGAGCTGCTGCGGCGCGGCTGGTATCTCGGCTTCGACGGCCCCGTGACTTACAAGAACGCGCGCAGGGCGATCGAGGTCCTGGAGATCACGCCGCCCGAACGCATCCTCGTCGAGACCGACAGCCCCTATATGACCCCGGTCCCGCTGCGCGGCAAGCGCAACGATTCATCTAACTTGGTTTACATAATACAGAAGATCGCGGAGCTCAAGGGTCTGCCGCCGGAAGAGCTCGAAGAGATCACCTGGGCCAACGGCAAGCGCCTTTTCGGGATCGAATAAAAAAGAACGGGATCGACGATCCCGTTCTTTTGCCTTTTTTCAGCCGTGCTGGTTGTGCCAGTTGGTGTAATCCGCCTGCCCGTCTGGGCCGTCATAGGTCCCGTCGATCTTGCTCAGCGCACGGGCGTAGTCCTCTGTTCCTTCCTCATAGGGCGTCGGACGAAAATCGTTGTAGTCGACGTAGCGTCCGCGCACATTGGAGGCGAGATTCGGATTCGTCACGGGCAGACTGCTGACACAGCAGGGGATGATATCATAGCCTTCGATGCTGACGGTGCCGTCGGCGTCGCGGCGTACGGACATTTGTACAATGGCGGTGTCCTGATCAGAGGGCATGGATGAGCCTCCGAATACAAAGTTGCCCATCGAGTGCATGATGATGCCGCCGTTATACTCCTCGATCGGCTGGAGGCAGTGAGGATGCGAGCCGTAGATGATATCGGCGCCCTCGTCGATGCAGCGGCGGCAGATCTCGCAGGCCTCCGGCGTCTTTTTCTCGGGGTAATAGTTCAACTCGATGCCCATGTGGAAGGCACAGATAATGAGATCGGGGTTTTCCGCTTTCATCGCGCGGATCGCGTCCAGCGCCTTCCCCTCGTCCGGGCGGAAGTCGCCGGAGGGATGGGCATTGCTGAACTGGCAGTAGATTCCGAGCCGCAGGCCGTTCGGCGTGGTGACGATCTTCCACTCGTCGTTCTTGCCGAAAGCGACGCCATACTGTTCGAGGGTTGCCCAGGTATCGCGCTTGCCCGCCTCGTGGAAGTCGTCGGTGTGGTTGTTCGCCGTCGTGACAAAGTCAACGCCGCCTTCCAGCAGAATGTTGGCGGATGTGGTCGGCGCCCGGAAGGAGAAATACTCGATCGAGCTCAGACGCTGATCGGAGAAGGTGCATTCCAGATTGCCGATGGTATACTCGTCGTCACGGAAATAATGCGCAACGTTCGTGAAGGGATATGAAAAATCTCCGTTCATCGTTTTCTCAAAGTTCACCGGCACGCCGGGAGACCCCGTCAGCGTCAGATCGCCGATGAACGAGAGAATAAAGCTCTCCGGCTCGGGCTCGGGCGTGGGCTCCGGCGTGGGTTCGGGCGTCGGCTCCGGCGTCTCGTGCACGGGAGGAGGCGTCGCCTCGCTCTGCGCAGGCGTGGGCGCGGCCGTCACAAGGATCTCCGCGGCCGGACCCTGCAGACCGACGAAGCGAAGATAGAGCAGCGCTCCCAGCAGCACCGCCGCGAAGAAGATAATCAGCGTTTTAAGAACTTTAGACATCGAAACAAACCTCTGCGGAAACATCAACGGAGCTATTATAATGAAGTTTTCCCCGGAAAGCAAGAGAACAAGCAAAAAAATAAAAAAAGAATAAGCGGAGGTCTCCGGCACGGGAGACCTCCGCGGAGGATCGTTTCGAGAGGATCAGAGCAGACCGCCCTGGGTAAAGATCGGCGCGAAGACGAGCGCGACGACGGTCATGAGCTTGATGAGGATGTTGAGCGACGGGCCGGAGGTATCCTTGAAGGGATCGCCCACGGTATCGCCAACCACGGCCGCCTTGTGCGCGTCGGAGCCCTTGCCGCCGTTGTTGCCGTCCTCGATGTACTTCTTGGCGTTGTCCCAGGCGCCGCCGGCGTTGGACATATAGATCGCGAGCAGCACGCCCGTGACCAGCGAGCCGGCGAGCAGACCGCCGAGAGCCTCGGTGCCCAGCAGGATGCCGACGAGCAGCGGGCAGATGACCGCCATCAGACCGGGAACGATCATCTGACGCAGCGCCGCCTTGGTCGAGATCGAGACGCAGGAGCTGTAGTCCGGCTTGGCTTCGCCGAGCAGGATGCCAGGGATCTCGCGGAACTGGCGGCGGACCTCTTCGATCATCTTATAGGCCGCCTTGGAGACGGAGTCCATCGTCAGTGCGGAGAAGGCGAAGGGGAGCATGCCGCCGATGAGAAGTCCGATCACGACGTCGGGGGAGAGGAGGTTTATGCTGCCGAGCTTGACCTGATCGGCGTAGGAGACAAAGAGCGCCAGCGCGGTCAGCGCGGCGGAGCCGATGGCGAAGCCCTTGCCCATGGCGGCGGTGGTGTTGCCCACAGCGTCGAGCTTGTCGGTGATCTCACGAACATGCGGGTCGAGACCGCTCATCTCGGCGATGCCGCCGGAGTTGTCGGCGATCGGGCCGTAAGCGTCGACGGCGACGGTGATGCCGGTCGTCGAGAGCATGCCGACGGCGGCGAGCGCTATGCCGTAGAGGTTGCCCGTGGCCTCGTAAGAGACGAAGATGCCGACAGAGATCAGCACGATCGGGATCCAGGTGCTGCGCATGCCGACGGCGATGCCGCTGATGATCGTGGTGGCGGAGCCGGTCTCGGACTGGTCGGCAATGCGCTTGACTGAGCCGTAATCCTCGGAGGTGTAGACCTCGGTGACCTTGCCGATCACGAGACCGACGAGCAGTCCGGCGATGATCGCGAAGGCGCAGTAGAAGCCGCCGAAGAACACGCGGCTGAGCACGAAGGAGGCGATCGCGACGAGTGCGGAGGAGACATAGGAGCCCATCTTCAGCGCGGAGTGGGGATTGGAGTTCTCCTTACCGCGCACGAAGAAGGAGGCGATCACGGAGGCGAAGATGCCGATCGCGGCGATCACCAGCGGGAAGAGCGCGCCCGCGCCCCGGAAGGTTCCGGTCATCGCGATGCCGAGCGTCAGCGCGGAGACGATCGCGCCGACGTAGGACTCGAAGAGGTCCGCGCCCATGCCGGCCACGTCGCCGACGTTGTCGCCGACGTTATCGGCGATGACGGCGGGGTTGCGCGGGTCGTCCTCGGGGATGCCGGCCTCGACCTTGCCGACCAGGTCGGCGCCGACGTCGGCCGCCTTGGTGTAGATACCGCCGCCGACACGCGCGAAGAGCGCGATGGACGAGGCGCCGAGGGAGAAGCCGAACATCGAATTGACGTTGCCGGTGATATAGATGAGACTGCAGCCCAGCAGGCCGAGACCGACGACGCACATGCCCATGACCGAGCCGCCCGAGAAGGCGATCGAAAGAGCTTTGTTCATGCCGCTCTCCATCGCGGCGTTGGCGGTGCGGACGTTGGCGCGCGTAGCGACCTTCATGCCGAAGAAGCCCGCGCCGATCGAGAAGACCGCGCCGATGAGGAAGCACACGGCGGTGCCGATGTCAATAAAGATTGCGATGAGTGCGAAGAGGACCGCGATAAAGATCGCCAGGATCTTGTACTCGGACGTCAGAAAGGCATTAGCACCCTCCGCGATGGCGGCGGCGATCTCCTGCATCCTCTCGTTTCCCGCCGGGGCCTTGGAGACATAAAAAGCCTTGTACGCGGCAAAGAGCAGGGCGACGACCGACAGCACCGGTGCGAGCCATACCATATTTTCCATGATTCCGCTCTCCTTGAAGAAAAACTTAAAAAGAGAATCTCTTCTCTTCCTTTTGTGTATTTTACACGATAAAGCCCGGTAATTCAAGGAAAAAGACAAGCTCAATCATGCACAATCCACAAATTTATGGAAAACAACAAAAACAAAAAGCCTGTATTGTGCGATTTTGTCAAGATGCACAAGCCCCGGCGCGGGGCTGCATCCCGCTGCGCGAAGGAGGCAGAGGGGCGGAGGCTGCCCCCGGGCGCGGGGACGTAAAAAAATGTAAGAGTCCGGCCGCTTTTTTCTCGCTCTCAACTTGACGATATGTGGAAAAATAGATAAAATAAAATGAACGGGACAGTGAGGGACAACAAAGCCGATGGCGCCGCAGCTCCCTCCCCGGGAAAAAGGAGAACGGGTATGGACAATAAGCTGTTACAGTTTATCCCGCGTGACGATATCTACCTTTTCAATACCGGCAACGCGCAGAAGGCCTGGCTCAGCTTCGGCTGCCGCTATATCCAGGAGCTCGGCATGCACCGTTTCCTCGTCTGGGCGCCGAACGCCGGGGGCGTCAGCGTTGTGGGCGATTTCAACGGCTGGAATCCGGACGCCACGCCCATGGAATGGGTCGAGGGCGGCGTCTGGGCGGCCTTTGTCGGGAATATCGGCGAGGGCGCACTGTACAAATACGCCGTGAAGCAGGCCAGCGGCGCTGTCGTCCTGAAGTCGGACCCCTTCGCCGCCTGGGCGCAGAACGGCAGCGACAATGCCTCGCTGGTCTACGACGGCGGATTCGACTGGACGGACGGGGAGTATATGGCCCGCCGCGCTCAGCGCGATTTCCTGCGCGCGCCGATGAGCATCTATGAGCTGCACGCCGGCTCGTGGAAGGACTTTTCCAATACCAGACCGCAGTACAGCGAGCTCGGCGAGATGCTCGCGGACTACTGCCGTGACATGGGCTATACCCATGTCGAGCTCCTGCCTCTCATGGAGTATCCCTTTGACGCGTCCTGGGGCTATCAGGTCACGGGCTATTACGCGCCGACCTCCCGCTACGGCAAGCCCTCCGACTTCGCCTATCTTGTCGACCGGCTGCACCGCGACAACATCGGCGTCATCATGGACTGGGTCCCCGCGCACTTCCCGCGCGACGAGCACGGTCTGGCCAGCTTCGACGGCACGCCGCTGTTCGAGTGCAAGGAGCGCCGCATGGCCGAGCATCCCGAGTGGGGCACGCTGATCTTTGACTACGCCTCCCCCCAAGTGCAGAGCTTCCTTGTCTCCTCGGCCTGCAAGTTTTTTGAGGAGTTCCATATCGACGGCATCCGCGTCGACGCGGTCAGCTCGATGCTCTATCTCAACTACGCGCGCCGTGACGGCGAGTACACGCCCAACCGGGATGGAGGTTATGTAAACCTCGACGCCGTCGACTTCCTGCGCAAGCTCAACAGCACCGTGCTGGTGAACTACCCCGGCGCGATCACCATTGCCGAGGAATCCACCGCCTTTCCGCTGATCACCGCGCCGCCTGAGAACGGCGGTCTCGGCTTCTGCTTCAAGTGGGACATGGGCTTCATGCATGACACGCTGGACTACATGCACCTCGACCCCTATTTCCGCAGCTATAACCACGATCGCCTGACCTTCTCGATGATGTACACCTTCTCCGAGAATTACATACTGGCCTATTCCCATGACGAGGTCGTGCACGGCAAGCTCTCGATGCTCAACAAGATGAGCGGCGACTACTGGCAGAAATTCGCCTCCCTGCGCGCGCTCTACGGCTATCAGTTTGCCCACCCGGGCAAAAAGCTGACCTTCATGGGCGGCGAGTTCGGCCAGTTCATCGAATGGAACTGGAAACAGCAGCTCGACTGGCTTCTGCTGGACTATCCCAAGCACGAGGCCCTGCGGCAGTATTGCCGCGAGCTCAACCGCCTCTATACCTCCGAGGAGGCGATGTACCGCTGCGACAATTCCTGGGACGGCTTCCGCTGGCTCAACGTCAACGACCGCGACCGCAGCACGATCGCCTTCCTGCGCACCTATCCCGGGGCGAAGGAGGGGCTCGTCTGCGTCTGCAACTTCACCCCCAACGTTTACTACGGCTTCGTGATCGGCCTGCCGCAGCCCGGAACGCTCCGGGAGATCCTCAACAGCGACGACGAGCGTTTCGGCGGCGGCGGCGTCCGCAACGCAGGCGTGATCCACAGCCTCGACAGCGGCTTTTTCGACATGAAGTACTCCGCCGAGCTTACCGTACCGCCCCTGTCCTGCGTCTACTACCGCTACAGGATCAAAAAACATCATAAGTGATATGAGAGGATGAAAACATGAAGAAGGAGTTTCGCGATCTGCTCAGGGAAAAGGGCAGAAAGACCATGCCGAACGTGCTGCTCGCCAGCGCCGAGTGCGCTCCGCTTTCCAAGACCGGCGGTCTGGCCGACGTTGTCGGCACGCTGCCCAAGGCGCTTGCCAGGCTCGGCGTGGACGCGCGCGTCATCACCCCCTATCACCGCGTGATCAAGGATAAATACAAAGACCGGGTCGAGCATCTCTTTACGATCCGCTGCTATCTCGGCTGGCGCAGCTGCTATGTCGGGATCGAGCGGCTGATCCTCGACGGCGTCATCATCTATCTCGTCGATAACGAGCAGTATTTCGGCGACAGAATTTACTATGGCGGCTACCCCGAGGGCGAGCAGTATTCCTATTTCTGCCGTGCCGTGCTCGAGGCGATCCCGCTGTTGGACTTCATGCCCGACGTGATCCACTGCAACGACTGGCACACGGCGATGCTGCCGATGCTGGCCCGCACGCAGTACCGCGGCCGGATGCAGGAGGGGATGAAGTATCTCCTCACGATCCACAACATCGCCTTCCAGGGCAAGTTCGGCTTCGACTATGTGCAGGACCTGCTCGGCGTCGATGCGAAGTACTACACGAGCGAGTTCATGGAGCTCTACGGCTGTGCGGACTATCTCAAGGCGGGCTGCGTCTTTGCCGACCGCATCAACACCGTCAGCCCGAGCTACGCCGAGGAGATCAAGAGCTCCTACTACTCCGAGGGCCTCGACGGCATCCTCAACGCCCGCAGCGCCGAGCTCTCCGGCATCATCAACGGCATTGACACGACTGTGTTCAATCCCCGTTCCGACCCGCTGATCCCGGCACATTACGACCGCGCCCACATGAAGGGCAAGGCTGTCTGCAAGGCCGAGCTCCAGCACCGCATGGGGCTGGATGTCGATCCCGACATCCCGATCATCGCCATGGTCACGCGCATGACCGAGCAGAAGGGCTTCGACCTTGTCGCCTCCCAGTTGGACCGTCTTGTGTCCGGCCGCGACGTCGAATTCATGCTCCTCGGCAGCGGCGAGCCCCGCTTCGAAGACTTCATGCGCGGCGCGGAGGCGCGGCACAAGGGCCGGGTCTGCGCCTATATCGGCTATAACGAGGAGCTGGCGCACCTCGTCTACGCCGGCGCCGACTTCTATCTCATGCCCTCGCGCTTCGAGCCCTGTGGTCTGAGCCAGATGATCGCCATGCGCTATGGCACCGTGCCCATCGTGCGGGAGACCGGCGGCCTGCGGGACAGCGTGCAGCCCTACAACTGCTTCACCGGCGAGGGCAACGGCTTCTCCTTTGCCAACTACAACGCCGACGAGATGTACGACACGATCCTCTACGCCCTCGGCTGCGGCAGCGACAAGAAAGTGATGCGCTACCTCGTGAGCCACGCCATGGAGGCGGACTTCAGCTTTGATCTTTCGGCAGAAGCGTACGCGAGGCTTTATCTATGCATGCTCTGATACCGCGCGAAGGCACGGCCTATTCCATCGGCTTCGGGGGAAGCTATACCGAGCACTGGTCCGAGGATTATACGCTCTTTGTCTCCTATGAGGGGCGGCGCTTCGTTCGCGCCGTCCGCCGCGGCTCGGAATGGATCGCCGGGGAAGGGGACGAGGCGTGGTGCGAGACCCTGCGCACAGCGCGTCCCGATTCGATCGAGACGCGCTATTTCCGGACCGCGGCGACGGTCTATGCCGCGACGCAGGAGTGTCTGCGCCGCCATCTTCCGCTGCTGCGGATCTATGAGTACTGCTCCTTTGACGATCCCCTCGCCGCGCCCGAGCTGCTGCGCCTGCTGATGGACGACTGCGGCTTCCGACTCGAGGCGTCTTTCCCGGCGGTGCTGCGCTGCTGCCCCCGGGAGCTGCCGACGGCGCGGGAGCAGGAGGCGCTGCGCGCCCTCCAGCCCCGCACCGCCAAGCTCTGCGAGCTGCTGCGCCGCGCGAAGGACACGCTGCTCGCGGTCGAGCACGACGGGAGCAGAAGGGAATACCGCGACCCGCCGCGCGCCCTGCGCTGCGGAGAAGAGGCGGCGATCTCTTTTCGCCTGCTCAGCGGCCGGATCACGGGCGCCGCGCTGCTCGTCTGCGGCGACACGTACCGCAGCTCGATCCCGATGTCGCGCCTCCCCGACGGACGATACGGCGCCGTCTTCACCGCTCCGCCCGAGGCCGGGGCGCTCTGGTATACCATCCGTCTTGACGCCCCGGAGGGGGATTACTATATCTGCCCCGACGAGACGCTCTGCGGCGGCGAACTCTGCGGCGTCCGGCGGGAGGGCTTCCGCCTGACGGTCTACCGCGCGGATTTCGAGACTCCGGCGTGGTTCCGCCGCGCGGTGATGTATCAGGTCTTTCCCGACCGCTTCGCCTTCTCCGGCGACGGCACGGCCGAGAAGGGGATCGCCTATCATCTTGCGCTCGGACAGCGGAGCGAGCTGCACGCGAGCCTTGACGAGCCGCTGCGCTGGCAGCCGCGGCCCTTTGAAAAAGGCTACTCGCCGGACGACTTTTACGGCGGCACGCTGCGCGGCATCGAGACGAAGCTGCCCTATCTGCGTGAGCTCGGCATCAGCTGCCTTTATCTCAACCCGATCGTCGAGGCGCGCTCGAACCACCGTTACGACACCTCGGATTACGAGCGGGTCGATCCGATCCTCGGCACGAACGAGGACTTCGTCCATCTCTGTGAGGCGGCAGCGGCCTGCGGGATCCGCATCATCCTCGACGGCGTGTACTCTCACACCGGCGCGGACAGCGTGTATTTCAACCGCTATGGGAACTATCCCTCCCGCGGCGCATGCCAGGGGAAGGATTCGCCTTATTATTCCTGGTATGATTTCAGCCGTTTCCCGGACGAATACCGCTGCTGGTGGGGCTTCAAGGACCTGCCGGAGGTCGACGAGCGCAACGGCGGATGGCAGGAAAAGATCGTCACCGGTGAGAACAGCGTGGTGAAGCAGTGGCTGCGCCGCGGCGCCTCCGGCTGGCGGCTGGACGTCGCAGACGAGCTGCCCGACAGTGTCCTGCGCCTCATCCGACTCGCCGCGAAGGAGGAAAAGCCGGACGCGCCGATCATCGGCGAGGTCTGGGAGGACGCGGTCGTCAAGGAGAGCTACGGCGGCCGGAGGAATTACGCCCTCGGCTATTCGCTCGACAGCGTGATGAACTATCCCTTCCGCACGGCCGTGCTCAATTTCCTGCATTTCCGCATCGACGCGCGCGCCCTGCGCGACTTCCTGCGCGCCCAGCGGATGAACTATCCCGCGCCGATGTATGTCTGCCTGATGAATCTGCTCGGCTCGCACGACGTCGAACGGCTCAAGAGCTCGCTCGCGACGGATCTCTTCATCAAGAGCCTGCCGCGCGAGGAGCAGGTCAAGC
>CAMVJF010000036.1 GCA_947167725.1 uncultured Clostridia bacterium
GTGTTCTCGTTGACGACGACGCCGTGCGGGTTCATGCAGAAGGTGCGCACCATGTCCTCAAACTTCTCGGTGCGGTAGACGATCTTGCTCTCGTACAGCTCATCCGTCAGCTCGGAGAAGACCTCTGCCGGCAGCTCGACGCGCACGCCGATGTCCACGCGGTTGGAATGGGTGGGGATGCCGAGCTCGCTGCAAACGCTCTCCATCCACTTGCTGCCGCTGCGGCCCACGGAGATCACGCAGTCGCGGCACTCAAAACGCTCGTCTCCGGCGAGGACGGCATAGCCCCCGTCCGTCTTCTCGACCGCCGTGACGGCCGTGTTGAAGAAGAAGTCGACCTTGTCTTTGAGCTCGCGGTACAGGTTTTCGAGTACGACGTAGTTGATGTCCGTGCCGAGGTGGCGCACCTGTGCGTCGAGCAGGTGCAGACCGTTCTCGAGGCACTTCTTTTTCAGCTTGCTGTTCGCGGTGGAATAGAGCCTGGTGCCCTCGCCGCCGTGGGCGAGGTTGATCTCGTCGACGTAGCGCATCAGCTCGATGGCCTCGCGCTTGCCGACGTGCTCAAAGAGCGTGCCGCCGAACTGGTTGGTAATGTTGTATTTTCCGTCGGAAAAGGCGCCCGCGCCGCCGAAGCCGCTCATGATACTGCACACCGGGCACTTCACGCAGCTCTTGACGGTCTTGCCGTCAATGGGGCAGCGGCGCTTTTCAAGCGGACGGCCCAGCTCCAGCACCGCGATCTTCAGCCCCCGGTCGGCCCTGGCGAGTTCATAGGCCGTGAAAATGCCGCCGGGACCGGCGCCGATCACTACTACATCGTATTTCATCGTATTTCTCTCCTTGGTACGATATGTTAGAATAACAAAATCCGCCCCGATCCCCGTGGGGAATCAAGACGGCCGCAAAATGTTCCTCGCTTAAAATACCACAGTTTTCCTACGCCGTCAAATGAAAAAAATGTAAATCTCCTTGTCGCGCGTCCCTTCCGGGCGCATCCCCGTCGATTCCGCGCTTGCGTTTGCGCCGCGGCTGTTGTATAATACTTCCGCTCGAAGATGCCCTCGCAAACCGCGGAAACGAAATAGAGCGGGTTTCTTCTGACGACCGGGTGTAGCGCAGCTGGTAGCGCGCTTGGTTTGGGACCAAGATGCCGGGGGTTCAAATCCCTTCACTCGGACCATTTTGAAATTGGAGTTGATACGCGTTCGTATCAACTCCAATTTTTTGCATTATCAGCTTGTTTTTGACGAAGAAAGTGACACTTCTCGACACTCGGTTTTCGGTTTTCAGAAGAAATCGTATGCGAGTTAAGAAAAACGTGTACGAGATGGGTGTTTTCGTTTGCAAGATGAGAGAGAAATCGTGTGTAATGTACTATCTGAATCTACACCACCAAAAAGAAGAAGACTTTTTCACATGCTTATGATATAATAATAAGAGGCATAGATGTGTCATCGGGATTATTTTACCATTTCAAACGATAATTGCCAAAAGTGCCTTTCCTCCCAAATTATGATTTCAATTTTGGAAATCGTTTGGTATGGTCAGTAAATGGAAATACGGGAGAACAGGCCTTTATCTTTAACAGTCGCTGGTTTTATTAAACCCACGATGGTGCTTTTGATGCTTTTCGCGATATGAAGGAGAAAACATGAGTAAGCCAAATCTGACTTCAGTAGAGTTATTTGCAGGGATCGGCGGATTCCGACTTGCCGCAGACATGAATGGCATAAACACAATTTGGGCAAATGATATCGATCATACTGCTGTTTCAGTTTATAAAGATAATTTTGGTGATAAAGAAATTGTGGAGGGCGATATCCACGATTATCTGGAGTGTATCCCAAACCACGACTTTCTGACTGGTGGATTCCCTTGTCAGCCTTTTTCCAAAGCAGGGAAAAAGAAAGGAATCTCCGATTATAGGGGCACGTTATTTGAGGTAATTGTAGAAATATTAAAAAAGAAAAATCCGAGATATTTTCTACTTGAGAATGTAAACAGCCTTTTGTTTATGGAAAATGGAGACCATTTCCGGACTATCTTGTCTGCACTTTCTCAACTTGATTATAAAATCGAATGGCGTGTTTTTAATGCCGCATCATTTGGATTACCGCAACATAGAGAGCGTGTCATTATCTCTGGATCAAAGGACGTTTCTTTTTCTGATACTTATTTCCTTACAGCCGAAGATGAAGCCCAACTAAAAAATGGCGTTATTGATTCTGTCGCTCGGTTTGAGAGATGGAGAGCGATCGAAACAAGTACAGGCAAGTTCAAAACATGGGGAATGGCAATGCAAGGTTTTTTTGTAACAGCCGATGTTTGTGAGTGCCAGTATGAATCTCATACTAAACTAAAGGCTGTTCTTGAAACAAGTCCTGACCCTTCGTTTGATTTTACTGAAGATACACTTGAGAGAATTAAGAAAAGCCAGTTCGTAAACAAGTACTTCAACGGTGTGCAGATTTTGTATAATCAAGCGGGTGGCGCAAGAATGGGCTACTCAATATTTGGAACGGAAGGGATTGCGCCTACTCTTACGGCTTCAACAAGTCGACACTATGAAAGATATCAAGTCGGTGATCGATTTAGAAGACTAACTAATATTGAGTACGCACGAATCCAAGGTTTTCCTGATCATCATTGTGATGCAACGTCTCCATATAATCAATACAAATTATATGGAAATGCCGTTCCACCTATAATGGTCTCCTACGCAATGGAAAAAATAGTTAACAGACAGTATAGAACAATAGAAAAGCAAACATATGACCTGTTTGATTTGGTGGAGGTAGTCTAATGCCAACTATCCAAGAGAGAAAACAAACAATTAAAGATAATATTCCATTGATTCTTGAAAAAATCAATGGAATACTCACCGGGCAGCATCTTGATGAGATTACACCTATTTTGGCAAGAATAGACAGAACTGGACACCTGCCACATTGGTTTAACGCTCTGAATGCTGAAGGTCGTTTACCAAATCTTGATGGAAAAACAGTCGGAAGTGTTATCGAAAAACTGCTTGTTTGTGTTTTAGAGAAATTTGTTTTTAATTCTGAATTTCAGTTAAGCGTCAATCCTGCAAGAGGCGTCGATATTCCGGAACTCGAGCTCGGCGTTAAGTCTCCTTCAACAAATTATTGTACAAGTGAGCCGTACTTTTCTGCTTATGAGCGTTTACTTGGCAACGAATATGATGCTCTTATTCTGTTAACGAATTACCAGGAAGCGAAAAAGCATACTCCTTTCAGCCTCCAGATACTTCAAATTAAGTATCTCACAGGAACTGAAATTGCAGACACAAAGCTTTGTAGATTAGCAAAAGCTATTCGGGAACAGTATGAAGATGAATTCTTGCAAAAGAAGATCATACGCTTCCTATCATATGTTAATCAGAGTGACTGGGAGGCAAACTGTGTACTTAAACTGATTGATAGTGTTTTAATTCAGCATGAATCATTAAGCTCCGCGGTTATTAGCTTTGAAAGAGACTTCAGAAAGAAGAATTCTTCAAACGCGCGAAAAGGGAAACCACTAATTCCAGAAGACTCTCTTGAAAGAATACAAAGAATAACAGCGTTCACGCCAGTAGAGCAGGGAATTGTATCTGCTGCAGAAAACTAGGTAATCTTAACGCAGAAAGATAACGGAAGATATCCCAACGACAACGAGTGGCATCGGTTTTTAACGAGTCCGCTCGATGGGAAAATTGGT
Source organism: uncultured Clostridia bacterium (assembly GCA_947167725.1). Lineage (GTDB taxonomy): Bacteria > Bacillota > Clostridia > Oscillospirales > Oscillospiraceae > Limivicinus. The sequence goes on from CAMVJF010000036.1 coordinate 3,721, forward strand.
ATGAGCTTTGCGCTACAATGGCGTTATAATTTTGGTGTATTATTCAATGCGTCACCAGAAGAAGATGATGAGGAGTAGAACTCATTATTGACCGAGAAATACCTATTTCTCCACTATTTGACAAGCAGAGTCCAAATGAAAATGCGCTTGCTTCTGTGAAAGAACATGAAAAAGCCCTTTGGAATAATCACTTGACTTTTTTGATTTTCAGAGCGTAAGTATTCTCCATGCCGAAAGGCAAAAGAAAAAGGAGAATGAATATGGAAATGGCAGATGATAAGCAGAAGCGTCAAGTTGATTATTTGATTTCGATGGCATTGATGAAAGAGATGAAGGATGAGGGTATTATCAGCAAGGATTCCTTGATAGTAGCCGAGGAAGTAATCGCCTCAAAGTTCAAACCGTATTGCCGATACAAAGATTTTGAGCTGTAAGTCAATGGTTATTGTTGGTACTCTAATGAGGTGTAATGATGACAGACAAAAAATACCAGGTGTTCATAAGCTCGACATATGCAGATTTGAAAGAAGAGCGACGTAAAATTCTAGATGTCCTACTGATGGCTGATTGTATCCCAGCGGGCATGGAAGCTTTTGTTGCTTCTGATACAGAGCAATTTGAAGTGATAAAAAAAGTTATAGAGCTTTGTGATTATTATGTGCTGATAATTGGAAAGCGATATGGCTCAATTAACCCGAGTACAGGCTTGAGCTATACAGAAATGGAATACGAGTATGCAAAAGATTTTGGAATCCCTGTCCTTGTATTTGCACTCGACGAGTCTGTTACTTTGCCAGAGGACAAAACTGAAACTGATGAAGAGAGAATAGCCGCATTAGCATCATTTAGAAAGAAAGCATTAACAAACAGACTTGCTACTATTTGGAAAACGCAAGAAGAACTCGTTGGAACAGTTGCAGTATCTATTATGAGGGCAATTAAAGAGATTCAGCGACCTGGTTGGCAACGGGCTACAGAATATGACGAAGCTTCTTTAAGACGCGAGATAATGGATTTACAGACGAAGAATTCTAAAACAACAGCTGAACTAAATACCGTTCAAAAAGAACTCATGGCATTGAAAACAGAAACGGAGCTAGCATTTGAAGACTACAAGGTCAGAATAGATTATACACGACATGTTACTGGCTATGCACCGACTCATGGTAGAATTGACCGGACCTTTACTGAGCTGTTTAGAATTGTTTCAATTGAGATGATGGATGTTGCGCTTACAGAAAAAGCGATTTCAGATTGTCTTCGTATGATTTTGTTTAAGGAGGACTCCTATTTATATTCATTCACAAATCCTCAATTTGTCAAGGTGTTGCTAAATCAATTTAAGGCATTAGGATTGATCTACTCTAAATGGAGTAATGATAAATCGAATCTGTATTGGGGACTTACTACAAAAGGAGAGATTGAAAGAAACAAAATGATTCTAGTACCAAAAAACAATGTGGATGGCCAAAGCGAATAGATGGCATATTCCAAGCCGGAATGTGGAACGGTTTCATTGATGCACCCCACCCATCGAAAATGCACCCCACCTCCGAAAAATGCACCCCGGGCAGAGTAAAATGCACCCCGCCTTGACCCCGGGGTGCATTTGGTATCAGAATTAGCGTGATTTGTCACGTCGTCGCAAGCTTCCTATTGCTTGCGACGACTTTTTCGTTTCAATCGCGGCATGACTCCCGCCCCGGATTTGAACTTATCCGGGGCGGTATGGTATAACGGGAGCGGAGAACGGTCTGCGCAGGGCGGAAAGCGAGGCGAGCTGAAATGGAGTATCTCGAAAGCTATTACAAGAGTTACAATGAAGAAGGACGACTGCTCTCCCGGCATGGCCGTGTTGAGTACATTACCACGCAAAAGTACATACACGAGGCTTTGGGCGAAAGCAAGCAAAAGCGGATCCTTGAAGTCGGAGCGGGAACCGGACGATACAGCGTCGCGCTTGCCAAAGAGGGCTATTCCGTGGTCGCCCTCGAGTTGATCGAGCACAATCTGAACATCCTGAAGAGCAAGCTGACAGGGGATGAACCGCTGCAGGCCCTGCAGGGAAACGCTCTTGACCTCTCCCGCTTTGCAGACAACACCTTTGATCTGACGCTTGTTCTCGGCCCGATGTATCATCTGTATACGAAGAACGAGAAGCTTCGGGCCCTGTCGGAGGCGGTGCGCGTGACGAAAGCCGACGGGTTCATTATGGTCGCCTACTGTATGAATGAGCCGACGGTCATCAGCTATGTTTTCGGTCTGAACAAGGTCCGGGAGACACTGGATGCGGGTATGCTGACGAAGGACTGGCATTGCATCAGCGAACCGAAAGACCTTTTCGAACTGATACGGACCGAGGAGATCGCAGAGCTCGATAAGGCCGTTCCGGTGAAGCGAGTAAAGCTGATCGCAACCGATGGGGCGACAAACTATATGCGAGGTCTGATTGACGGAATGGACGAGGATACTTTTTCCAAGTGGGTAGAGTATCATCTGACCGTCTGTGAGCGGCAGGACCTGATCGGTGCGTCTCACCACACGCTGGACATCCTGCAGAAGGAATAGGCGATCTCCGCTTTTCAGTCCCCCGACCGCAGCCCGCCTGCGGCGGCGGGACCGGAATGCTGCGGAGAGAAGGCCGGAAGAAGGGCAGGCATCGCGGCCGCGATGCCTGCCCTTCTTCCGTTCGTCTGCCGGGTCCGACGACCCGGCGCACGGGCGCCCTGTCCCGCTTCGCGCCCTCAGCGCTCCCAGAGGCTCGGGATGCTCACGGCCAGTTTCACCGCCTCTTCCAGCGTCAGGCCCGCGAAGCGCTGCGCCTCGAAGAGCCGCCCCTCGACTCCGTCGTCGACGAAGGCGCCGACGATCACGCCGGGGATCGTCGACTCCGGCGCGTTCGGCGCGTTTGGGCCGCCCAGATCCGTCCGGCACCAGCCGGGGTCCGTCAGCGAGAGGATCACGTCCGTCCCGCGCAGCTTATAGGCAAGGTCGGCCGTGACCTTGCTCAGCGCCGCCTTGCTGGCCGAATAGCCTCCCTGCTCCGCTTCGAGCATGATCCCGCTCGTCGTGTTGACGATCCGGCCAAAGCCGCGTGCCAGCATCTTCGGGATGAAATGATAGCACAGGCGCATCGGGGCGATCGTGTTGATCTGAAAGCTGATCGGGTAGTCCTCGATCGGGGTGTTCAGATAATCGGTCCGATAGCCGATCTGCAGACCGGCGTTGTTGAATACGACGTCAACGTCGACGCCGGCGGCGTCGATCGCGTCGATCAGAGCCTCCACCTCCGTCGGCTTTGAGAGGTCCGCCTCAAAGGACATGACCCGCGCGCCCTTAGCGCGAAGCTGCTCCTCCAGCGCCTTGGTATGCCCGATGCTGCGGCTGTGCAGCAGAAGATGGCAGCCCCGCTCGGCCATCGCGAGGGCAATCAGCCGTCCGATGCCCCGGGCCGCGCCGGTCACAAGTACCCACTTCCCTTTCAGTTCCGTCATCCGCGTCCTTCCCCCGTGCTCACAGCAGCGCCAGCAGCTCGCCGCGCACGCCGTCCATACGCTCGTCGCAGAGGCCGAAATCCATCTGCTTATAGCTCCAAAGGCTGTGGGCAACGCCGTGCCGTTCAAACACCGCGTGCAGATCGCGGAACCATTTGAGCGCTTCCGTGGGAGGGACGACGTCGATCACGCCGAATTCGCCGCAGTACAGCTCACTGTGCTCCTTCTCCGCCTTTTCGAAGGCCGGAGCAAGGAAGTCCTCGAACCAGGCCTCCGACGCGCCGCACTCGGCGTAGCTGAGGCGGCGATCCCTGTCGAAGCGATCGTCCATCCAGTACGCGCCCTGGTGGGTGAAGACGTGCGGCTCGTAGAAATGGAAGTTGTAGATCACATGATCGTCGTAGGGCGCGTCCAGCTCCGGGAGCGTCCGCGCGCTGTTCCACTGATAGCTGCCGAGCAGGACGTACATCTCCGGCGCAGCGGCGCGGATGCGGCGCACGCACTCGCGCGAGATGCGCTTCCAGGCCGGGAGATACTCTTTCTCGGTGACCTCGTTGAGCAGCTCGAAGATCACATGCTCATGCAGCGCGCCCCAGCGCGCGGCAAAGTTCTCCCAGATCGCATAGAACTTCTTCTGATACTCCTCGCTGGTGAAGAAGCCCTCCTCGTGCTCGCCGTCGTCAAAGGAAAAGCCCTGCGTCTTGTGCAGGTCGAGCACGGTGTTGAGTCCGTATTTGCGGCAGAGAGCGAGCGCGGCGTCGATGCGGCGCAGGCCCTCCTCCTTCATGGAGCCGTCCTCGTTCTGGATCACGTTGTAGTCGATGGGGATGCGCACATGGTCGAAGCCCCAGCGCGCGATCTGCGCGAAATCGGGCTCGGTGATAAAGCCGTCGAGCCGCTCGGCGCTGTAGTCGCACTGGCTCAGCCAGCCGCCGAGGTTGACGCCCCTGTAAAAGCCTCTTTCTTTCAGCATGTGAATGTCTCCTTTCAGAAAAAACGGCTCTCCTGTGAGGGAGAGCCGTTTGGTCGCTTGTTTCTTATCCCTTGACGGATCCGGCGGTCACTCCCTTGATGATGGCCTTGGAGAGGATGATGTACACGACGAGTACCGGCAGGATCGCCAGCAGGATGAACATGTACACCTTGCCCATGTCGAACTTGGAGTAGTCCGCCGAGCGCAGCTGCGCGATCATGATCGGCACGGTCTTGAGCTCGGCCTTGTCGAGCAGCAGAGCGGGAATGAAGTAGTTGTTCCAGCTCGCCACGAAGGAGAAGATCATCTGCACGGCGATGGCCGGCTTCATGATCGGCAGCACGATCGTGTTGAAGGTGCGGAACTCGTTGGAGCCGTCCACGCGCGCGGCCTCGACCATCTCCATAGGCAGGACGCTCTCGAGGTACTGCTTCATGTAGAAGAACACGACCGGGGCGGCGATGCTCGGCAGGATGAGCGGGATGTAGTTGTTGGTCAGATGGAACTTGTAAACCAGCTGGATGAAGCCGACGGCGGAGACCTGCGGCGGGATCATCATGACCGCCATGATGAAGAGGAAGGCGGCTTTCTTCAGCCTGAAGTTGTAGACGTGGATGCCGTAGGCCGTCAGCGCGGAGAAGTAGGTCGTCAGCACGGCGCTGCAGATGGCGATGAAGAAGCTGTTGAGCATGCCGCGCGGGATGTTGATGGACTGATCTTTCCAGGCGTTTTTGAGATTGACGAAGAAGTTGTTTTTCGGCAGCAGCGTGAAGCCCGCCTGGAGCTGGGCGTTGGAGCGCGTGGCGTTGATGATCAGCATGTAAAAGCTGAACAGGCACAGGGCGGCGAGGAAGATCAGGATCGTATAGGCCACGACGCGGGCGATGATCATCAGGATCCTGCCCCTGGTGTTTTCGGCGTTTTTCATGTTCGTCCTCCTCCCTTACTTCCTGTACTGCTTGGACAGCGAGTTGTAGACGAAGCCGCTCAGCCCCGCCGAGACGATGAAGAGGATCACGCTGATCGCACCGGCCATGCCGTAGTTCTTGCTGGTGCCGAGGTAATTGTTCAGGTACATGACCATGGTCATGCTCGCGCGGTCGGGCGTGCCCTTGCCGTTCGTGAGGACCTGCGGCACGTCGAACATCTGCAGGCCGCCGATCATCGCCGTGATGATCGTGTAGACCAGGATCGGTGCCAGCAGCGGCAGGGTCACGCGGAAGAAGACCTGCAGGGAGTTGGCCCCGTCGATCTCCGCGGCCTCGAACATGTTCTGGTCGATGCCCTGGATGCCCGCCATCAGGAGGATCGTCGTGTTGCCGAACCACATCAGGAAGTTCATCAGACTGATCAGCAGGCGCACCGAGATCTTGATGCCGAGGAAGTTGATGCTCTCCTGGACCACGCCGTGGGCGATCAGCAGCTGGTTCACCGGGCCTACCGTGGAAAACAGCGTGAAGAACAGCATGGAGAAGGCCGCCGCCATGATGAGGTTCGGCATGTAGATGACGGTCTTGAAGAACTGCTGTCCCTTGATGTTGAGGCGGTAGCTCGTGAAGAAGACCGCCAGCAGCAGCGCGACGACGATCTGCGGCACGGCGCCCATGATCCAGAGGATCAGCGTGTTGCCGAAGTACTTGAGCATGCCGACCGTGCCGGTCTTGTCCGGGGTGAAGAGTGCGACGTAGTTTTTCAGACCGACGAAGTTCGGCCCGATCTGCTTGAGGCCGCTGCGGTAGTTTTCAAAGAAGCTGTTGTAGAAGGTCATGATCTGCGGCGTCAGCGTGAAGATGATATAGGTGATGAAGAAGGGCAGGATGAAGATATAGCCCCACTTCGCGTAGCTTACGCCTTTGCCGCGAGACGAGTTCAGTCGTTTGCCCATGGCGGTCCCTCCGATCGTTTTCTGCAGAAGAGCGCTTCGCAGCGCGCCGCGGCGCGGCGTGTTCCGAAGTGCTCTCCTTGATTTACCAAGGGCTTGAGGCAAGGCAAAGCTGCCTTGCCTCAAGCCTTGTTGTTTCAGGGTTGAGAGTCTTTCGCTGCCCTCAAGGTCACGGGGTGACGATGTCGGGGTACTTCTCGTTGAGGTCGAGGTAGAAGTTGTTCAGAGCGGTGTCTTTGTCGACGAGGCCCTGGAAGTACTCCTGCAGCTTGTTCTGCAGGCTTTCGTTGCAGATCTGGTCGTACATGGTGTGGTTCTCCCACTTGATGTTGTCAGTCATGGCGGAGAACACGGCCACGGGGTTCTGGCCGCCGAGGAAGTCGCTGCCGAAGCTGGGATCGTCGGCGAACTTGGCGTTGACGGCGATGTTGTTGGAGAACTGGGCCTGCTCGGAGACGAGCTTGGAGCAGACTTCCTCATTGTTGGTGAAGAGGTTCATGATCTCGGCAACAGCCTCGGGGTTGTCGGTGCCGGCAGGAGCCATCATCCAGGTGCCGCCCCAGAAGTGAGCAGCGGGGCCTTCGCAGATGGCCCAGTCGCCGGAGCAGCCCTTCTCAGGATCCTGGGCGTTGCCCATGCAGAAGTTGAAGTACCAGGCAGGTCCGAAGAAGCACATGGTCTTGCCGGTGGCGAACATCTGGTCGTTTTTGGGCTGATCCCAGATGCCGGAGTCGGCCAGGGTGTAGCCTTTCTCGACGAAGAGCTCGGTCTGGGCAATCCAGGCGAGGATCTGATCGTCGAACTGGAGCTCGTTGTTCTCATTGACCCAGGGGGAAGTGCAGTTGTTGGAGAAGGGACGGTAGGTCTCGGCGAAGGAGGCGGTCATGTAGTAGCCCTTGGCCTTGGCGTCGGCGGCGACAGCGTTGAACTTATCCCAGCTGTCGAGCTTGGCCTGGACCTCGGCGGGATCATCGGTGCCGAGGACGTCCTTCGCGATGGAGCGGCGGTAGATCAGAGCGGAGGGGCAGCACTGGAAGGAGACGCCCTTCACGACGCCGTTCTCGTCAGAGGCGGCCTGCACGGTGTACTTGTACATGTTGCTGAAGTCGGTCACGCCGATCTTGGTGATGTCCTGGGTGAAGTCGGACTCGGCGTACTTCTGGATGTAGTCGGCCTCGGCGAGGAACATGTCGACCTTGTCGTCGGCGGCGGCGTCAGCCTGGGAAAGCAGAGCCTGGTCGAGCTTCTGCTGGTAGGCGCCGTTGTCGCTCGGGGTGATGATCCAGTTGACGGTCACGCCTTCGGGAACGGTGTAG
>CAMVJF010000037.1 GCA_947167725.1 uncultured Clostridia bacterium
GGATGTCGCGCACCTTGTCCACCGGCATGCCCATCTCCTCGGCGATCTCCTCGGCCGAGGGGTCGTGGCCCAGCTCCTGCAGCAGCTGGCGGGAGATGCGGATGGTCTTGTTGATCGTTTCGACCATGTGCACCGGGATGCGGATCGTGCGGGCCTGGTCGGCGATGGCGCGGGTGATGGCCTGGCGGATCCACCAGGTGGCATAGGTGGAGAACTTGTAGCCCTTGGTGTGGTCAAACTTTTCCACGGCCTTGATCAGACCCAGGTTGCCCTCCTGGATCAGGTCGAGGAACAGCATGCCGCGGCCGACGTAGCGCTTGGCGATGGAGACGACGAGACGGAGGTTGGCCTCGGTCATGCGATGCTTGGCGTTTTCGTCGCCCTCGGCCATGCGCTTTGCAAGCTCGACCTCCTCCTCCGGCGTGAGCAGCGGCACCTTGCCGATCTCCTTGAGGTACATGCGCACCGGGTCGTCGGTGGCGTAGGAGTCGAGATCGTCCGCGGCGTTGATCTCCTCCTCCGTGACCTCCTCGATCTCGCTGAGGTCGTCCACCTCGGGGACAAGATCGTCCAGCGGCGGGAGCACGTCGGCGGAGGGGATGTCGATGTCGATGCCGTTCTGCTCGAGCGTCTCATAGAACTTGTCGATGGCCTCGCCGTCGAGATTCATGTCCTCGAGGCATTCGAGCTCCTTCGACGAGAGCTTTCCGGCCTTTTTGCCCTTCTCGAGCAGCTCGTTGAGCCGTTCCTCCGGCGTCTTTTCCGCGGCGGGGGAGCTCTCCTTCCTGGCTTTGCTCTTCTTGCGGGGCTTCTCCGCCGCGCTCTCCTCGGCGGCGTCGGCCTCGAGCATCGCGTTGGCCATTTCCTCAAGCTCGGTTTCTGTGTACTGGCGTTCGTCTGTCATATCTTATCCCTCTTTTGATTCCTGTTTTCTTTTTTCCTCGAGGATCTTCATCAGATCCGTTTCTCCCTCCGCGGCGCTGCGGCGTCCGCGGATCCTGTTTATGTAGTCGCCGAGCGCGCGCTCGCTGTTGGAGAGCGCCTCGGGTCGGCTCTGGATGTTCACGAGCAGCGAGATTTCCTTTGCCTCCAGCTCGCCGCCGAGCACGTTGGCGGAGACGTCCTGCCCCCTGGCGAGACGGGAGAGCAGCACCGTGTAGATGCGCGCGAGCTCCGGGGAGGAGAACTCCTCCGGCTTCGGCAGACGCGCGCTGCGCGCGAGTCCCGGGTCGAGACACAGCAGGCGGATCACGCCCTCCTCGGCCACGGCCGAGGCCGGATCGGCATAGCGGACGACGCTCTCCGGGCTTCTGTTCTGCCGCTCGGGATTGGCGCGCGCGGCGGCATTCTCGGTCCTGCGCAGCAGCCGCTTGCGCCGGGAGTTGACCTCGCCGATCAGCACCTCGGCGCTGATGCCGACCTCGGAGGCGAGGCGGCGGCAGTAGATCTCGCGCTCGGCCGCGCTCGGCCTTCTCGCGAGCAGCTCCCCGGCCTCGCGCAGGAAATCCACCTTCTGCGCGTCGGCGGAGAGGTCGTACTTCTTTGCGATCTGCGCGAGCTGGTATTCCAACTCGCTCTCCGAACCCTCGATCAGCCGGCTGAAGGCCTCTGCCCCGCGCTCCCGGATGAACTCGTCGGGGTCCTTCGCGCCGCTCATCTGCAGCACCCGGACCTTGAGATCCAGCTTCTCGAGGATGGAGATCGCGCGCTGCGCGGCCTTCTGTCCCGCGCCGTCGTTATCGTAGGCGATGATGACCTCGCCCGTATAGCGCGAGATTAGCCTTGCCTGCTCGGCCGTCAGCGAGGTGCCGAGAGAGGCGACCGCGGAGTCAAAGCCCGCCTGGTGCAGGCTTACCACGTCTATATTGCCCTCCGTGAGCAGGATATATCCGCTTTTGGATTTTTTGGCCAGATTCAGCGCAAAAAGGTTGCGGCCCTTGTTAAAGACCGGCGTTTCCGGGCTGTTGAGGTATTTCGGCCCGTCCTCGCCGAGCAGACGGCCGGAGAAGCCGATCACGCGGCCCTGCACGTCGATCACCGGGAACATCAGCCGGTCGCGGAAGGTGTCGTACCAGCCGCCCTTGCTGCCCTTCTTCACGAGTCCCGCGTCGAAGAGCTCATAGTCCGTATAGCCCTTTTCGCGCATGGCCCTCTCCAGCGCGCCCCACTCGTTCGGCGCGCAGCCGAGACCAAAGTTCGTCGCCGTGGCCTTCGAGATGCAGCGCCTGGTCATATACGCCCGCGCCCGCTCGCCCTCCGGAGCCTGGAGCCGCTCGTAATAGAAGCGCGCCGCGTCGCGATTGAGCGCAAGCAGGCGGGAGCGCTTCTTGCTCTCGCGGTCGTCCTCCTGCTCGGGCAGGGGCATGTTCGCCCGCCGCGCGAGGAAAGCCACCGCCTCGGGGAAGGAGAGGTTCTCGATCTCCATGATGAAGCTGATCACGCCTCCGCCCTTGCCGCAGCCGAAGCAGTGATAGATCTGCTTGTCCGGCGAGACGGAGAAGGAGGGCGTTTTCTCGCTGTGGAAGGGGCAGAGCCCGAACATGTTCGAGCCGCTCTTTTTGCCGAGCCGCACGTAGCCCGAGACGACGTCGACGATGTCGCTGCGCGCCACGAGCTCGTTGATGAAATTGTCGGGAAAAGCCGTTGTTCTCACCTCCGTCTTGGAATGGCGCCTCCCGCGTCCCCGGAGGGGGGAGGCGGGGGAGCCTACTTCACCGTCCAGGCGAACGGGATATAGATCTCGCCGAATTTCTCCATCGCGTAGCTGTCGGTCATGCCGGAGATATAGTCCACCGCGGCGCGCTCGCGCCCCTCGCGCTCCACGACGCCGAGCAGGTCCTCCGGCAGCGCCTCGGGGTGGGCGGCATAGTACTCGAAGAGCACGCCGAGGATGCCCTCGACCTTGCTCTCTTCGCCCTTGGCGACGGGGTTGGTGTAGATCTCGGAATACATGAAGCCGTGAAAGAAATCAAAGGTTTCCTGCATCTCTTCGGACATGCGGATCTGCCCGTCCGTGCTGTTCGCGATGAGGTCGAGGAGGATGGAGTTGATGCGCTCGCTGTTGCGCTCGCCGCAGCCGCGGCGGATCTTCTCGGGCACCTCCTCCGCCGTCAGCAGCCCGGCGCGGATCGCGTCGTCCAGGTCGTGGTTGACGTAGGCGATGCGGTCGCACAGCCGCACGACCGTCGCCTCGCGCGTATCGTCCGGCGCGCCGTGGGTGTGGTGCAGGATCCCCATGCGCGTCTCCTGGCAGAGATTCAGCCCCCGCCCGTCGCGCTCCAGCAGATCCACGACGCGCAGGCTCTGTTCATAGTGTTTGAAGCCGCCGGAATAGATGCGGTTGAGCGCCCGCTCCCCGGCGTGGCCGAAGGGCGTGTGGCCCAGATCGTGGCCGAGACCCGCGGCCTCCGCCAGATCCTCGTTGAGCCGCAGCGCCCGGGCGACGGTGCGCGCGAGCCGCGTGACCTCCAGCGTGTGGGTCAGCCGGGTGCGGTAGTGGTCCCCCTCCGGCTGGAGAAAGACCTGGGTCTTGTGCTTGAGGCGGCGGAAGGACTTGGAGTGGGTGATGCGGTCCACGTCCCGCTGAAAGCAGGTGCGGATCGAGCACGGCTCCTCACGGTGGAGACGGCCGGCCGAATCCTCGGCGCGCACGCCGTACGGCCCGACAAGGACGCGTTCGAGCGCTTCGCGCTCTTCTCTCGGACAGGACATCGCAGCCTCCTTATCACAAAAAAAGAATACCGGAAGGATACCCTTCCGATAGTCTTATACGACGGGAAAATCCATTTCCCTCTTTTTTTGTAAAGAAAAAACCTTATTTGATCCGCACCGCGCGCAGGCTCTCGCCCACGGCGGCGAGCGCCACCGTCCCGGCGCTCGCGTCGGAGATGCGCGCGCCGAGCGCCTCGAAGCGATCCTCCGGCACGAGACAGCGCAGCGTCACGTCCGCGGCGTAGCGCGTGTCCGTCACCACGGCGCCAAAGGCGCCGAGCTCGCTTCTGAGCCGTTCGGCGGCGGCGTAGGAGCAGCGCAGCTCTGCCTCGACCCAGCGCCGCACGACGCTGACGCCCGCATCCGCGAGCGCGTCCTTCGCGGCCTTGGTGTAGGCCCGGAACAGCCCGCCCGCGCCGAGCAGCACGCCGCCGAAGTAGCGTGTGACGACGCACACGAGATCGCTCACGCCCTCGCGGCGAAAGACCTCGAGCATCGGGATGCCGGCCGTGCCCTGCGGCTCGCCGTCGTCCGAATAGCGCTCGACGCCGCCGCGCAGGAGATAGCACGAGCAGTTGTGCCGCGCGTCGTAGTATTTCCTTTTCATCTCGGCGATGAAGGCCTTGGCCTCCTCCTCGCTCTCGACGTGCCGGAGGTGGCCGAGGAACTGCGAACGCTTTTCGACGGTTTCGCTCTCGCCCGCGCCGGCGGGGATGAAGTACTCAGTCATCGAAATCCTCCGCCTCCGCGGCGTAGTACAGCGCCGTCCTCACCTCGCCGATCGGGGCCGTCCACGGCGCGGTGAAGCGGTAGGTGAAGCCGCACTTTTCGATCACGCGGCGGGACTTGTCGTTCCCCTCGGCGTGCGCGCACCAGATGCGCCCGGCGCCGAAGGAGAAGTACAGGCTCATCAGCGCCCGCACGGCCTCCGGCACGTAGCCCTGTCCCCAGAAGGGGCGGCCGATCCAGTAGCCGATCTCGTACTCGCCCCGCTCGGCCTCCTGCCGGCCGGGGGAGATCCCGATGCTGCCCACGGGCTCGTCCGAGCCCTTGATCGTGATGGCCCAGGTGTGGTCGTCCATCAGCACGCTGCGCAGGATGTTCAGGCTGTCCGGCACGTCGCGGTGCGGCGCCCAGCCCGCGGCGGGGCCGACCTGCGGGTCGGAGGCGTATTGATACAGCGCGGCCGCGTCTTCCTCGCGCCAGGGGCGCAGGACGAGCCGTTCGGTCTCGATCCTCATTCCCATTCCTCCTTCGGCTCGGTGTAGCCGGGGATGCAGTCCTTGACTTTTCCGAACAGGGCGTTCGGCACGACGGCCCGGACCTCGATGCCGTCCTCGGTATATTCGGCGCTCCTGACGACGGCCTCGCGCTGCAGCGTATCGAGCAGGGCGGCCCGCGTGTAGGGGATGCGGAGCGTGAGCTCGCGCCGTCCGCGGTCGAGCAGCGCGGCGAGCTTTTCGAGCAGCACGTCGGTGCCTTCGCCGCTTTTTGCGGAGATGCACACGACGTCCTCTCCGTGGGGCAGGATGCCGAGATAGCGGTCGCACTTGTTGAAGACGCGCAGCCGGGGCGTCGCCTCGGCGCCGAGCTGGACGATCAGCTCGTCGACGATCTGCGCCTGCGTCTCCCACTCGGGATTCGACAGGTCGATGACGTGCAGCAGCACGTCGGCGAAGCTCAGCTCCTCGAGCGTGGCCTTGAAGGCCTCGATGAGGTGTGTGGGCAGCTTGCGGATGAAGCCGACCGTGTCGGAGAGCAGCAGCTCGGTCGTCTCGTCGATGCGCAGGCGGCGCGTCGTGGTGTCGAGCGTGTCGAACAGCCGGTCGTTGGCCGGGATCTCCGCGCCGGTGAGACAGTTCAGCAGCGTGGACTTGCCCGCGTTGGTATAGCCGACGAGACAGACGGTGGGCATGGCGTTCTTTTCGCGCCGCCGCCGCTGGGTGCCGCGCACGCGCCGCACCTCCGCGAGCTCCTCCTCGAGCTTCTGGATCTTGCGGCGGATGTGCCGCCGGTCGCTTTCGAGCTGGGTCTCGCCGGGGCCGCGGGTGCCGATCGGGGACGAGCCGCCCGCGGCCGTCTGGCGCACGAGGTGGGACCACATGCCGGTCAGGCGGGGCAGCAGATAGCGGTACTGCGCCAGCTCGACCTGCAGCTGGCCCTCGCGGGTGCGGGCGCGCTGGGCGAAGATATCGAGGATCAGCCCCGAGCGGTCCAGCACCTTGACGCCGAGCTCCTCGGAGAGCACGCGCATCTGGGAGGGGCTCAGCTCGTTGTCAAAGACGGCGAGATCGCAGTCGTTCCTGTCGATGAGCTCCTTGAGCTCGCGCACCTTGCCATCGCCGAGGAAGGAGCGGGGGTCGGGCGCGGGGCGCTGCTGGAGCAGCATGGCGACGCTCTCGCCTCCGGCGGTCTCCACCAGGGCGGAGAGCTCCTCCATGGAGATCTCCGTCGAGCGCTCGCGCGCGTCCATGCTCGCGGCGGAGAGCCCGGCGAGGACGGCGCGTTCTTTTTTGATCTCTGTTTCTGTGGGCATAAAACTCCTGGTCAGTATTCGTACTTCAGAAGACGGTGGACGCCGTTCACCTCATAGGTCACGGTGACGAGCCTTCCCGGCGCGTCTGCGTTGATCTGGATATTCTGCGCCTCGCGCGTCTCGAGCACGCGGCGGTAGATCGCGAGGGCGCGTTCGCTGTACTGCCCCATATTGTCCGAGCAGAACAGCACGCCGCCGAAGAGGGCGTTGGCGGTGGCGAGCGTGAGCTTCTCCTCGTCCGTGAGCTTGAGATTGTCGTCGCGCAGGAAGAACACGTCGGGGTCGGACAGATAGGCCCGGCCGTTGAGCTGGCGGCGGAAGATCGTGTTGCCGATGGCCTGGCGGGTGGAGACGCGCTCGCGGTGGGTGTGCTGCATCAGCCAGCTGCCGTCCCAGTCGAGACCGACGTCGCAGCTGATGCGGCAGTAGTCGACCAGCCCGAAGGCGGGCATGACCGGCACGCCGCAGCCGAGGATGAGCTTATCGCCGCAGAGCTCCCGCAGAAACTCCATCGCGCGGATCATGCGCCCCGCGCGGGTCTCGCGCTCGCTGCCGAAGGGCGCGGCGCCGTAAAGGAAATCGAGCTTCACGAGATCGAAGCCCCACTCGTCGAGCACGCGGGAGAAGGTCTGCCGCAGATAGTCCCGCACCTCCGGCTTGTCGAAGTCCAGCGAGAAGAAGCCGCCCCAGTTGACGCCGCAGTACCAGGGCTTGCCGTCGCGGAGATAGAACCAGTCGGGGTGCTCGCGATAGAGCGCCGAGCGGCGGTTGGCCACGAAGGGTGCGAGCCAGAGCCCGGCCTTGAAGCCCCGGGCGTGGATCTCGTCGGCCAGCGGCTTGAGCCCGCGGGGGAACTTGTCCCTGTCCGTGTCGAGCCAGTCGCCGACCTCCGTCTCCCAGCCGTCGTCGATCTGGAAGAGATCGCCGCGGCGCAGGACCTTGCTGCAGCCCTCGAGATCGGCGAGGATGGAGGCCTCGGAGATATCCTCATAGCGGTTGTACCAGCTCGAGTATCCCGCGATCTTCTCCCGGGTGCGGCACTTCACGCCCATCGCGGCGAACCAGGCGTCAAAGACCTCGTCCTCGCCGCCCTCGGCGAAAAAGAGGTCGAAGGCGCGGAAGTCCCCGTCGACGGCGAGCCCCTCGCAGTCGCGGCGGATCGTGAGCTCGGCGCGCTCCGCGTCGTAGGAAAAGAGCGTATAGCCCGCGTGCTCGTCGAGCGAGCCGATGAGACGGAAGCGCGAGCCGCGGCGGAAATAGCACCAGCTCTCGCCGTGGGTGCGGCCCGGCTTGTCGGGATAGTCGAGGAAGTATTCGTCGCCGTAGCGGTCGAGCCCGTAGTGCTTCACGCCGAACCGCGGCAGACGGCGCAGCGAGGGGATGCGGTCCTTCGCCGTATACTCCGGACAGTAGGTCCAGGTTTGGAAGCCGTTCATAAAGATTTTTTCTTCCGGCGCGATCGCGAGCTTCATCACGGCGCTCACCGAGCGCAGCACGCCGTGCAGCGGGAGGACGAGACGCACTTCTCCCGCCGCCTCGAGCACGCCTGTGCTCAGCTCGCCGCCGGCGAGCTCGACGCGGTATTGCAGATCAGCCATCTTGATTACTCCTTTACAACGTCAAATTCGATCTCGACCTCTCCGGCCTGCGGCGCGGAGATGTGAAGCACGGCCTTGCCCGCGCGGCCGACGCTGCGGACATAGCAGCCGCTCATGCCGCCTTCGGCGGTCTGATCGGCGGGGGTGCAGAGCTCCGCGGCGCCCGCGATCGTGAAGTGCAGCGGCAGCTGGGCGTAGGGCGCGGCGTTGCCGTAGTCGTCCACGACGCGCACGCGCACCGCCGCCATGTCGTAGCGGTCGCCCTCGCGCAGCACGCGGCTGCTGGGGACGCACTCGAGATGCAGCTTCGCGCCGGGCGCGCGGGTCACGGAGGCGACGGTCCTGCCCTTCACCTTCGCGTCGAAGCGCCAGCGGGTGGCCTCGCCGCCCCAGTTGCCGACGTACTTGCCGTACAGCGCGACGGCCTGCTCCATCGTCAGACCGTAGCGCAGCATGACCGCGCCCATCTTCAGCCTGTCCAGCGCGCCGAGATTCGCCAGACCGTTCTTCTCGGCCGCGAGCAGCAGATCGTGGACGAACTTCGCCTTGAGCGGCTCAAAGCCCTCCTGCGAGCGCAGCAGCTCGCCGATCTTGTCGTCGATGAGCACGGGGCCGTGCCGGAGCCCCTTCCAGCCCTTCGGCCGGAAGGAGGCGACGAAGCTGTCGTTCTTGTAGAGCTCGACGCACTCGGCGTTGGTGAAGGCGTAGATCTCGCCGGTCTCGCCGCCGGGGTAGTCGCCGATATCCATCGACGAGCCGAGCTCGAGGACCCACCCGCGCTCGCCCTGGGAGGCGTAGGCCGCGGCGGCGAGCTTGGGATTGCGGAAGGCGTCCATCACGCCGTGGTAGCACACGCGGTTGCCCGAGCCGAAATCCTTGTGCGTCGGATAGTCGTACATGCACCAGCCGAAGCAGCCCACATGTCCGCCGTCGGCCATGGCGTCGTTGAGCACGCGCGCGTGGCGCAGCGCCTGCTCCTGGCGGCGGGCCCAGGTGTCGTAGGACTTGGTGGGGAACATGTGGCCGTTGTGTTCGGAGATCAGCAGGGGCTTGTCCATGTCGGGCGTGACCTTGTCCTTGCTCTTGCAGCCGGGGTTGTTCCCGCGGTGGGAAAAATCGTTGTAGGCGTAGACGTCCTCGAGCAGACTGCTCTTTTCGAGATAGCGAACGCCCGAGGTGGGGCGGCTCGGGTCGAGCTCATGGGCGAGGGCGTTGGTGCGGCGGTAGAAGGGGTCGTCGTCCTGGCTCTCGTTGATGCGCACGCCCCAGAGCACGATGGAGGGATGGTTGCGGTACTGCGTGACCATCTCGCGCACGTTCTCCACGGCCTGATCCTTCCAGGCCTCGCCGCCGATGTGCTGCCAGCCGGGGATCTCGGTAAAGACCAGCAGACCGCGGCGGTCGCACTCGTCGAGGAAGTAGTGGCTCTGGGGATAGTGCGAGGTGCGCACGGCCGTGAGCTGCAGCTCCTCGGAGAGGATGCGCGCGTCCTCGCGCTGCAGGCTCTCCGGCGCGGCGTAGCCGATGGCGGGCCAGCATTGGTGGCGGTTGAGTCCGCGCAGGAAGTACGGCAGACCGTTGAGATAGAAGCCGTCGGGGCGGAACTCGATCGAGCGGAAGCCGAAGGAGACGCGCTTGCTGTCCCCGTTCGGCAGGCTGACCTCGCAGGTATAGAGCTGCGGGCAGCCCGGCTCCCAGAGACGCGCCGCGCTCACGGTGAGCTCCAGCTCGTCCCGGCCCTCGCTCTCGGCGAGCGGCGTCTCGCCGTCGAGGATGCGGACGCGTGCGCTGTCGTAGACGCCGTCGATCTCAAAGCGCACCTTCGCGCGCCGCTCCATCCCGGCGATCACGAACACGTCCCTGACGTAGCTCGTCTCGCGCACGTCGAGCCAGGCCTCGCGGTAAAGCCCGCCGTAGGTGAGATAGTCGATGACGAAGCCGAAGGGCGGCACGGAGGGGTTCTCGCTGCAGTCCAGCTTGACGGCGAGAGTGTTCTCCCCGCCCGGACGCACAAGATCGGTGATCTCGGCGCGGAAGGCCGTGTAGCCGCAGCGGTGCAGACCTGCAAAGCGGCCGTTGACGTAGAGCTCGGCGATATGCGCCGCGCCGTCGAGCTGCAGGAAAAGCCTCTTGCCCTCGTACGAGGGGGGGATCTCCAGACGGCGGCGGTAGCCGCAAAGCATCTCATAATGCTCGGGCAGGGCGTAGTTCTGCGGGATCGGGCGCACGTTGTGCGGCAGACGGACCTCCTCTGCGTTCGTGGCGAAGGCGGCGAAGGGCTCGGACCAGCGATCGGTGAACTCCCAGCCGCTGCAAAGACTGATCAGCATCGTACTACTCCTTTTTTCTTTAGTGAGCATAACCTTATCTATTATAAACCCTTTGCGCCGCCCTTACAAGAGAAAGCTGCGCGAAACGCCTCAAAAAGCGCAGGAGCGCCCCCGCTCTGTGAGCGGGGGCGCTCCTGCTGCCCTGTTTGACGGGCCGCGGGACGGCCGCACTTATTCCACGCTCGCGACCCTCATGTGGTTGACGCAGGGCCGGCGATGCCGACCAGCTCCTTGTCCGCCTCGAGAAGCGCGTCATATGCCCGCTCGGCGTCGGTGACGGTTTTCCCCCGCCCTCGCGGCGCTCAGTCGATGCGCGCGAGGAAGCACTCCTGCCGCTCGATCTCGGCGTAGAGGATGGCCTTGCCCCCGGTGTCGTAGACGCGGATGACCTTCGCCATCTCCTCCTCCGCGCCGCCGCCGAGCAGCTCCGCGTAGCGGTTCTCATAGCTCTCGAAGAGCCCGTCGTTGAATTCGCAGCCGCCCTCGCCGCGGTAGATCGCGGTGTAGAAGGTCCCCGCCTCGACGAGGTCCTGGAAGAAGTGGCTGCCGTAGCTCAGCTCCGGGCGCAGCCCGTGGGAGCTGTAGGCCAGCTCGCAGAGGCAGTCGAACTTCGAGATCTCGGTGTAGTTCACCGGCACGCCGAGCGAGGGCGTCGTGGTGCCCCAGCGACCCGGGCCCATCAGCACGGTGTGCTCGCCGCGCAGCAGCTCGTTGAGCCTGCCGATGCAGCGGGCGGCGTGGTACTTCCTGCCCTCGTCGAGATCGAGATAGGCGTCCACGTCCACCTTCACGATATAGCGCACGGGCAGGCAGATGTTGCCTCCCATGAAGTTGCCGCTGATACGGAAAAAGACGTCCTTGATCTTGGGCTTGACGCCCTGCTGACCGATGCCGCGGGTCTGCAGCGGGCGGCACTGCAGGAGGTTGATCTTGTACTCCCGGTCGGGCCGGAAGTTGCAGGCGAACTCCACGTCCACCGGGTAGTCGTACTTCTCCTCGAGGTCGTGCATGAGCTTGGTCATCACGGCGCAGAAGTCCGTGCGGCGCAGCAGCTTGTCGAAGTTCACGATGTCCGGCAC
>CAMVJF010000038.1 GCA_947167725.1 uncultured Clostridia bacterium
ACCTCGGGCGCGGACGCTTGCGCGTCCCGTCCGATCCCGTGCAGGAAACGCCGGGGCCTCTGGCCCCGGCGTGTTTTGAAAACGCATCCATTCAGACCCGATCCCCGCCTGCTCCGGGGATCGCCAAGGAGGAAACTCTATGCTGTATCCCGTGCTGCTCCTGTGCGGAGCCGCCGCGCTCTTCTTCTACATCCGCGAGAAGATCCGCGCCTACTCGGTGAAGGCCGTGCTGCTCAAGGCGCTCGTCTCGACGCTGTTCCTCATCGTCGCCGTCAACGGCTTCTGGACCGCGGCCGGACGCGGCGCGCTCAGTCCGCTCTGCCCCCTCGTGGTGCTCGGTCTGCTCTTCGGCCTGCTCGGCGATATCTGGCTCGATCTCAAATTCGTCTTTCCCGAGAAGGACCGGCCCTTCACGCTCGCGGGCTTCTTCGTCTTCGGCGTCGGGCATCTGCTGTTCATGGCGGGCATGCTGCTGAGCTATTACCCGGCGGGCAAGCCCCTGTTCGTGATCCTGCCCTTTGTGCTCGCGGTGCTGCTGAGCATCGGCAACGCCATGATGGAAAAGCCGATGAAGCTGGACTACGGCGAGCTGAAGGGGACGGTCGTCGTCTACGGCGCGGTGCTCTTCGCGATGGTCCTGCTCGCGGGCAGTCTCGCGCTTGCCCACGGCTGGCGGGAAAAGCCGCTGAACCTGATCTTTCTCGGCGGCGTGCTCTTCGCCGCGTCCGATCTGGTGCTGAGCGGCACCTTCTTCGGGCAGGGCAAGGACCGCCCCATCGACCTCACGCTGAATTATCTCACCTACTATCCGGCGCAGTTCCTCATCGCCTCCTCGCTGCTCTTCCTCGCATGAGCCGCATGGGCGAGAAAAAAAGCAGGGCCCCGCTTCCCGAAAAGCGGGGCCCTGCTTTTTGCCTGTTCTATACCGATGCGGTCCAGAGGAGCCTGCCTTTGTCAAACACGGCGGCGAGCCGTCCCGTGTCCTTCAGCCAGGCGAGATAGGAGCGCACGGTGCTGCCCACGAGAACGTACTGCTCGAAATTCATCTCCAGCGCATACGCCTCAAAGAGCTTCTGCAGGATGTCCTCGAAGCAGCGCGGCTCGGCGCAGAGCTCGACGATCCGTCCGGCGATCTCGTTCACTTTGTCGAGATTGTACTGCGCGAGCTCCGCGACGCTCTCTGCGGCCGGGGCGTGCGCGGGGACGAACATGCGCGCCTGCATCTCTTTGACCGTCTCAAGGGTCCTGATATAGGCCGCGACGTCGTAAATGAAGCCGATCTGATACTTGTCGAGCGTTTCGCGGCTCGAAAGGCAGTCGGCCAGGTAGACCACGTCGTCGGGGCTGCGGTAGCCCACCATGTCGAAAAAATGGCCGGGCAGCGGGATGATCTCGAAGCCCTCCGGCAGGCTCTCCGGTCTCAGCTCCTCCGCGGCGCTCTCCTGCGCCAGAAGGAACTTGTGGCGCAGGTCGCGGCAGGGATAGCCGCCGTAGAGAAAGGCGCTCTCGAGAATGGGATAGCGCGTGAAGGCGCACTCGACGCCCGGGGCGTAAATGCGGCAGCCGGTCTGCCCCTGCAGGTAGCGGTTGCCGCCGATGTGGTCGGCGTTGGAGTGCGTGTTGTAGATCGCGCGCAGCTTCCAGCCGCTGCGATCCAGGATCTGGCGCAGCCTGCGTCCCGCGTCCTTGTCGTTCCCGCTGTCGATCAGGCAGACCTCGTCGCCCTCGAGCCGGACCAGACCGATCTTCGCGGGGCTCTCGACATAATAGCTTCTGTCTGTGATCTGTATGAGCTCGTACATACCGCTCTCTCCTTTGTCAGGCCCCGTCCGGGAACGCGACGACGTTCACCTTGATCTGAACATCCGCGTCCGGCATGGTAAAGACGAACACCCCGGGCCGGATATAGTCTCCGTCCACGCCGTTCACATAGATTTCTCCGTCGGAGACTACGGCCGTCGTGATCGTGATCTCCTGTCCCGGCCGTGCGAAACGCGGGCATTCGTCAACGAAGGTTTTCCCGGAAACCACGGTGATCTTCCGGAAGCTCAGGCTGAACGCGGCGAAGCCGACGAGCGCGGCCGCGAGCACGATGCAGATGATGATCAACGTCTTTTTCTTCATTTCGGCCTCCCTGTCATAGACGCGCCGCGTCTGTTCGCTTGTTTCCGGATCGTCGGGGACCCGGCATCGGAATCTCCTCTGATGTCAGCATACAGAAGGCGTACAGCGTTGTCAATGATATATCGCTGCGCGATATGATTTACGCGGCTGCTGCCGCGCATGATATACAGCCGCTTCGCGGCTGCATGATATGATATCCGTTCCTCCGTACGCGAAGCGTATCTCATCGCACGAAGTGCGATATCATACCGAAGGGATATCACCCGTTCCGTCAGGAACGGATATCATTGCAAAGCGCCTCTTTTGTCTGGTAGACAAAAGAGGCGCTTTGCATGTGAAAAACCGCGTAAAAGGACACCAAAGCATAGAAAGAACGCGTAAAAGGTACATGCCGAATACTCCGGCGGCCCAGAACGTGTTACTGCCGATTCACCACATATTCGGCGAGCGCAAGCGCGATGTCAAAATGCCCGGGATCATGCTGCGTGTGTTCGATCTGCCCTGCTTCTTTTCTGTCGGTCCATTCCGGCGCGTCCAGCAAATCTCCGCCCGTGAAGAACAAATACACTTCCAGGCCGCGGAAATCACAGACGGCTTGCACGGCAGATCCCTCCATCTCCACGGATATGCAGCCGTCAGCCTTGTGTTTTTCAAAATTGTTGACGGTCTCTCTGTAGAAGGCGTCCGTAGTCCAGGTCCTGCCCATCACGTAGGGTATTTTGTTTTCTTCCATGAAGGCTTTTACAATGCCGCAGTTTTTGATCCGGATATAGTCTGTCGCCGGCGCATAGTGATAGGAAGTCCCTTCGTCCCGGTAGGCTTCCGTCGGGATCATGACCTTGCCTCTGGCGATCTCCTTGTTCAGACATCCCGCTCCGCCGAAATGGATGATCTTATCTGTGTTCAGGACAGTTGATAATTCTTCGATCGGCGCCACGCAAGCAGGAGCTCCTACCCAAGTTCTGAAGAAGCCGAATCTCTTCCCATGATATTTAAGCACATAGACGGAAGTTCGCCCGCAGGCCATCAGGTATTCTCCTACCTTCTCACAGTCATAGTAGGAAACCACATGCTTCTCGATCTCCTGAGAGAAAGTAAAGATAACTGCGTCCACCTGAACGGCGTTCTCGTTTTTCTTCACATTGATCTTAGCAGGAGATTTGTCGTCAAATGAATCGGTTATCATAGCAAACTCCTTCCTCTGTTATCCGCGGAATGGCAGCAAACGATCGATCGGTCGAGGAAATTGTAACATACAGCGCCGAAAAAAACAACAAAGAAGCCTCTTCCGTCCGTTGGTAGACAAAAGAGGTTTCTTTGATGGTGGAGAGTGGCGGACTCGAACCGTCGACCTTCCGCGTGTGAGGCGGACGCTCTAACCAGCTGAGCTAACCCTCCGAAGCTCGTTTATGATATCATATCCGTCCACGCATTTCAAGAGGAAATTTCACGCCTTGTCGGCGCGGGCGCGGCACGGCGCTTTTTGTCGTCTTGCAATCCGCCCCCGTTCGGTGTAAACTGAAAACAGGAAGGCCCCCACCCGAAGATATACGGGGCTTCCGCGGAAATCATCCAAGGCAAATCGAAGCTGGGCTTCTTTGCGGCCGCGGGCATCCTTGTCGGCCGCGGCAGGAAAGGTCAACCGAAAGGAGCGTATCATGGCACTGTTTTCATTCAAGGGCAGAAAAAACGAGCCGATCCCCTTCGATCCGGAGAAGGAGGAGCCCGTCGTGCGCTGCGGCATCTGCACCGGCGAGCAGACCGCGGGCTTCCGCGATAAGACCAGCGGTCATTTCCGCGAGGTCATGCTCGTCAAGACGCCGAAGGATCTCGAGGACTTCAAACGCGGCTGTGGCGTGGAGGACTGCAAGAAAATCTTCTGAGGCCGGCGCAATTCACAATTCGTCGCACATTTATTTGCAAATTAGCCATATCTTGCCTGCGGCATCTGTTATAATATGGTCGTCGAGGCAAATACTACTCTGCAAGAACAATCAACAAGTAAAGGAGAAAGAAGCATGGATAAGAACAGCATCAACGATATCATGGATAAAATCAAGGCTCTCGTCAAGAAGGGCAACGTCTCCCGCATCCTGATCTGCAAGGACGGACGCGAGCTCGTGAACGTGCCGGTCAACGTCGGCATCGGCATGGGCGTGGTCGGTCTGGCCGCCGCGAAGTGGGTCGTCATCGCCGCAGTCCTCGCAACCGTCGGCTTCGGCTGCACGGTACAGGTCATCAAGGAGGACGGCGAGGTCTCCGATATCTTCTCCGAGGCGCAGGCCGAGAAGACCCGCAGCGCCGCCACCGGCTTTGTTGAGGAAGTCAAGGAAAAGCTCGATCTCGACAAGGTCGTCGAGAAGGCCAGCAGCGTCGTGAGCGAAGTCAAGGCGAAGATCGACAACTTTGACGAGGTCGTCGACGCCACCGTCGAGGACATCACCGACGAGACGAAAGAGTAAGATCAGAAAAAGCGAGGATGCATCCGCATCCTCGCTTTTTTGCGTTTCAGAAGAACACCGCGTCCGGTCTGCGCGCCGGACGCGGTGTTTTTTCAGCCGTATACGTCGTTGGTGTCGACGAGCATGACCTCGACCTCGAAGATCTCGCCGTCGCGCAGGATCGTGAAGCGCATCGTGTCGCCGACGGACAGCGCTTCCTTCATCGCCTTGAGCTCGTCGGTCGTGCTGATCTCGACGCCGTTCACCTTCAGGATGAAGTCGCCTTTCTTCAAGCCCTTTTCCAGCGCGTCGGAGCCCTCCGCGACCTCGACGATATACAGTCCGCCGGACGCGGGGATCTTGTCGCCATAGCGCTCGCGCGCCGCCTCCGGGATCTCGCCGACGGTGATGCCGATGGAGGTGCGGCCGCGGACCTCTCCTTCCGTGATGATGGCGTTGATGATCTTTGCCACGGTGTCCGAAGGGATGGCGAAGCCGATGCCCTCGATGCTGGAATAGGACGACATCATCTTCATGTTCGTGATGCCGATGACCTGGCCGTACATGTTCAGCAGCGGGCCGCCGGAGTTGCCTTCGTTGATGGCGGTGTTGGTCTGCAGGAGCGTCATGCTGTGGCCCTTGTAGTTGATGCCGCGCTCGATGGCGGAGATGATGCCGTCGGTCAGCGTCAGCCGGAACTGCTCGCCCAGCGGGTTGCCGATAGCGGCCACGCGGTCGCCGACCTCGAGTGTCGCGCTCTCGCCGAATACCGCGGGCACGAGGCCCTTCGCCTCGATCTTCAAAACGGCAATGTCGCTGATGGAGTCGGCCCCGACGAGCTTCGCCTCGAAAACCTCGTCGTCGCCCAGCGTCACGGTCGCGCGGTCGCAGCTCGCGATCACGTGCGTGTTCGTCAGGATCAGGCCGTCCTCAGACAGGACGATGCCGGTGCCCCAGCTGTAGCTCGTTTTCCCGTTCTTGTAGCCGGAGATCGCCACGATGCTCTGCGCGCAGCGGCGATAGAGCTCCTGAAGGCTCAGCTCCTCGCCCGCGGG
This sequence comes from uncultured Clostridia bacterium, assembly GCA_947167725.1. Lineage (GTDB taxonomy): Bacteria > Bacillota > Clostridia > Oscillospirales > Oscillospiraceae > Limivicinus. Next base: position 5,621 of record CAMVJF010000038.1, read on the forward strand.
AGCGAGCGTGCAGCTGAAGCTTTTCGGAAGCGCGGCGCGCTCGATGTTGATGACGGTCTTTTCGTTGTCGGTCCCGGTATAGAAGCTGTCAAAAAAGTCGCGGAAATCATCCGGGAGCGTGTCGTCGTCATCCTTTTCGGGCGGGAGGATGTATTGGCCGAAGGGGGAGCTCCCGCCCGCGCCGGGCTTCGTCTCGGCGCTCTTGTTCGGGAAGAGCAGCGACGAGCTGATAATCAGCCCCAGCACGATCACGGCGGCGATCAGCGCCCGCAGCCAGACGCGGCTTTTCTTTTTCTTTTTTGTCTCGACCGGCGCGTCCTGCCGCAGCGGGGCGTACCAACTGTCGCTTTCGCTGACATACCAATTACTCATTTTGTCTGACCTTCGTTTCTCTTATTCCGCCAGCGGGAGCGTAAAGACGAATTCCGTCATCCCGTCCTCGCTCTTGACGGCGATGTCCTCATCGTGGCTGTTGATGATCTGTTTGACCAGATACAGGCCCAGTCCCACGCCCGATTTGTCGAGGCTGCGGGAACGGTCCGATTTGTGGAAGCGGTCGAAAATAAAGGGAAGATCGTCCTGCGGGATCGTCTCTCCCTTGTCCTTGACGGAGACATAGGCCTTTCCGTCGGATTTATACAGACGGATCGTGATGCAGCTCCCCGGCTCGGCAAACTTCACGGCGTTGTCGATCAGGTTGTAGATCACCTGCGTGATGCCGTCGCGGTCCGCGCGCACCAGGAGGTGCTTGTCCGGGAGCTGGGGATCGACGTCGAGCCCCTTCTTCGTCGCGCGGCTCTCAAAGCTCAGCATGGTCTGCATAATGAGCTCCGTCAGGTCGAAGACCGTACGCTTGGAGGGATCGGCCGCATTGCTGCGCATGCGGGAAACGTCCAGCATCTCGCGCACGAGACGCGAAAGCCGCTTGGTCTCGTCGCTGATGGAACGGAGATATTTTTTCTCCTCCTCCGGCGGGATCGTGCCGTCCAGGATGCCGTCGGCAAAGCCGGAGATCGTCGTCATCGGCGTGCGCAGCTCGTGGGAAATGTTCGCGATGAACTCGCTGCGCCGCTCCTCCGCCGTCTCCAGCGAGTCGGCCATCTTGTTGAAGGATTCGATCAGCGCGCCCATCTCGTCGGTAGGGTCCTCCACCTGGCGCACGCGCACGGAGAAGTCTCCCCGTGCGAACTTGCGCGAGGCGGCGGCCATCTCGTCGAGGGGGCGGGCCATCCGCTTGGAATAGACGAGACTGATGATCAGCGCAAGCGTGAACACGCCGATCGCCACGAGCGCCGCCACGCCGAGGAAGGTCTCCCACGCACCGAACATGTTCGCCGACACGGAGGTCACGAAGGCGTAGCCGATCACCGCGCCGCTCGGCTCCTCGATCGGATGGGCGACAACATAGTGCTTGTCCGGATAGAGCGTGCCGAGCGTGGAAAAGTCGCGGTAGCCGCCCTCCTGTGCAAGCTGCGCCGCAACCTCGTCCGGCAGCGTTTTGCCGATGTGATCGCAGCTCAGACGCTTGTCCGAGCAGCAGACGATCTCGCCGCCGGCGTCGGTGATGAAGATATGGTTGCCGGTGCTGTTGGCGATCGTCGAGAGGTTCATGCTCAGCGACCAGGAGTGCAGCCCGTCATGGCCGGACATGGCCGAGGCGATGCGCGCGGCCTCCGCGGCGCTCGACTCCATCGTGGTCTGGTAGTCGTTGATCACATAGCTGCGCGCGATCCCGATGAAAGCGATCGTCGTCAGCAGGAAGCTCACCGTTACCAGCGTGGCCGTCGCGACAAAGTTTCGCAGATAGACGCTTTTCATTACTCCGTCACTTCAAACTTGTAGCCCACGCCCCAGACGGTCTTGAGGCACCACTTGTCCGAGACGCCCTCGAGCTTCTCCCGCAGGCGCTTGATGTGCACGTCGACGGTGCGCGAGTCGCCGAAATAGTCAAAGCCCCAGACCTCGTCGAGGAGCTGGTTGCGCGTAAATACGCGGTTCGGCGAGGCGGCGAGGTGGAACAGCAGCTCCATCTCCTTCGGCGGGGTATCGATCTTTTTGCCGTCGACGATCAGCTCGTAGGAGTCGAGGTTGATCGTCAGCTTGTCGAAGCTCAGCTTCTTCTCCATCGGCGTCTCGCCGTCCTTGCGGCGCATGACGGCGTGGATGCGGGCGATGAGCTCCTTGATCTCGAAGGGCTTGGTCACGTAGTCGTCCGCGCCCATTTCCAGACCGTTGACCTTGTCCCCGGTCTCGCCCTTGGCGGTGAGCATGATGATCGGCACAGCGGATTTCTTGCGGATGTCGCGGCAGATCTGCCAGCCGTCCTTGACGGGCAGCATGATGTCCAGCAGCACCACGTCGGGCTGGAAGAGATCGAAGCTGCTCTCAGCCTTGCCGCCGTCCGATGCGATCATCACATCAAAGCCGTCCTTGCCCAGATAAAGGCGCAGGAGCTCGGCAATATTGCCGTCGTCCTCCACAACAAGCGCGCGTTTGCTCATGGTCGTTCCTCCTCTTTCCGCTCCGGTTCGTTTTATTATAGTACGATTATAACGCGGAGGAAAGAGCAAAGGTTAAAAAAGTGTTAAATTCCCCCTTGTTTCTCCCGCTTTTGCAGCGCCGTACGGACGCTTTCCGCGCGGCGGAGCCAGTCGGCGGCGTGCGCCTCTTCCCGCTCCCGCGCGAGATAGTCCGCATCCCGCGCGAGCGCGAGCGCGCGCTCGACGCAGCGCACGTAATCCCGCGGCGTCGAGGCGATCAGCACGCTCTCGCAGCGGCGGCACTCGGCGACGTCGCCCGCGACGACGGGCCGGCCGAGCGCGAGATATTCAAAGAGCTTTACCGGGCTCGCCGCGTCGCCCACCGCTCCTTTCCGGAAGGGGATCAGCAGCACATCGCAGCGAGCGGCGTAGGCCGGGAGCGTCTCGTACGGCCGCGGGCCGAGGAAAAAGACGTTCTCACGCCCCGCGAGCTCCGCATCGAAGGAGCCGTCATAGCGCACGCCGAAGAGCACGAGATCGAAACGTCCGTCCGCGGCGAGCGTCCGCAGCGCCTCGTAGTCGAGCCAGCGCGCGAGCGCGCCGTAAAAGCCGAGCCGCGGTCTGCCCCGGCGCAGAAGCGAACGGAACTCCTCGTCCTCCGGGCAGGGCATGGGACGGGAAAAGCGCGCAAAGTCCACGCCGTTCTCCGCGAGCACGGCGCCCCCCGGCCCCCGTCTTCTCTCCGCGTCGCGCCGCAGCGCGAGAGACGAGGCGATCACGACGGCATCCTTCCGCGCCATCGCATAGCGGTAGAGCGCGAGCGTTGCGCGCGGCGGCGCCTTGCTCGCGCTGATCTCGCCGCTGATCTCGTCGATGTAGTCGTAGAGCAGCGTCCAGCCGCGCGCGGCATAGCGCCGCACGAGCCGGAGCGGGATCCGGCTCTCCGGCGAGGCGAGCTGCAGGTAGCGCGGCAGGCCGCTCCTCACGGCCGCGCGCTCGATCCCGCGCCGAAGGCCGGGGCAGCGGAGATTGACGAGCCACAGCCCCTCGCCCATCTTTTCGGCGCCGCGCAGACGGTCCCGGGGCGGGACCGCCTCATAGAGCACGAGACAGCCGCAGCGCCCCATCGCGCGGGCGAGCTGCTGCGGCCGCTGGAACAGCGGCGTGTGCCAGCCGAAGCTGCCGCGCCGCAGCACGACGCGCTCGCAGCGTCCGGAGCGGAGCTCCCGCTCCAGTGCGCGCAGGATCTCCCGGCTCCCGGCGCGGCCCGGGCCGAGCGCGGACGACGCCGCGCCGCGCAGATAGTCCGCGAGCAGCCGCAGCGTGCCGCGCAGGCCGTATTTGTCCCGCAGGTTTTTCAGTTTTTCCAGCGCTTCTCCCATTTCTTTGAGATTATCGGTCTGCGCGGGCGGTCTTTATACCTTTGCGATGTATGTCACGCGTGCGCGGCGGACACAATAAGCGGAGAGGTGATGTTGTTTGAATCCCAGGATCTTAAGAAAGCTGCGCCGCGTGGGACTCGTCTATGCCGCCGCGGCGATCGTGACGCTCTCGCTGCTCGCCGCGATCCATTACGCGCGCCTCGGCAGCTTCCGAACGGCGGCGCGCTACAGCAATGAACTGAGCTTCGAGCAGAGCGCGGCGGCGGTCGGCGCGCTGGCGGACACGCTGAAAAAGAGCCGCTACGCCACGGGCGATCTCTGCCGCTCGCTCTCCTCCGAAGCATACGCGGAAGCCTGCGCGGCTAAGGCCGCGCTCGCGACGCTCCCCTTCTCCACCGTGGAAATGGAGCGGACGGACCGCTTTCTCGGCACCGCGCTCGACTTCGTTCACGGCCTGTGCGCCGGGAGCGGCGAATTCTCCGACGAGGTGCGCGAGGATATCCTCCGGCTGTCCGACGCGGCCTCCGGGTACAGCGCGATGCTCCTCGAGATGCGCGACGCGCTCGCGCGCGGCGAGCTCGAGATGGATAGCCGCGAAAAGCGTCTGCGAAACGTCATGCCGCATGAGGAGCAAAAGCTGCTCAGCGCCGTTTTCTGGGAGGCCGAGCAGAACTTCCCCCTCCTCGGCGAGCTGCGCAGCTACACGGTCGCAGAGGCTCCCGCCGCATCGTCGGCGAGCGCCGACAGCTCCGCGGCGCGCTCTGCGGCGGCAAAGCTGCTGGGCGTCTCGGAGGATGTTCTGCGGGAGGAGTACCGCTATGCCGACGGCTCCTGTGCCTTCAACCGAGGCAGCGTGCTCGTGCGCGCCGACGACGAGCGCGTGCTCGAACTGCGCGATTCCCGTCTTGTCTCCTCCGGCGACGTGAGCGACAAGCGCGCCGCGGAAAAGGCGCGGGATTTCCTCGCCGCGGCGGGCTATGAGGACATGTCGGAGAGCGGCAGGACGCGGGAGGGGAACGTGCTGACGCTGCACTTCCTCGCCAGGGCGGGCGACGCGCTGTGTACGGACTGTGCCGCCGAGGTCGGCGTCGCGCTGGACAACTGCGCGGTCGTCTCCTTCCGCGCGCCGGAGCGTATGCCGGAGGGCGCATGGAGCTGGCCGCTCGACCCGGAGGCGGCGAAGGCCGCGCTGCCCGACGCGCTGTCGGTGCTCGGGCAGAGAAAGCTCGTCTCCGGAGGGCTGCCCTGTTATGAATACCGCTGCGTCGACGGCGAGCGGCAGGTCCGCATCCTTGTCGACGCGCAGTACGGCCGCGAGCTCGGGATCGAGATCGAGCGGCGGTAGCGCCGCGCCCGGTATGGCGCGCAGGCCGATCCCCGTTTTCCGTTCAGGCAGGACGCTCTTCCCCGACGGCATCCGAAACGCCCCCTTCTGCACGAGGCGGAAGGGGGCGTTTTTCGTTGTCGGATTCCTTGTTCACTCGTCCAGCTTGAGGACGGCAAGAAAGGCCTCGGTCGGGATCTGCACCGTCCCGAGCTGGCGCATCTTCTTCTTTCCTTCCTTCTGCTTCTCCAGCAGCTTCTTCTTGCGCGTGATGTCGCCGCCGTAGCACTTGGCCAGCACGTCCTTGCGCAGCGCCTTGACGGTCTCCCGCGCGATGATC
>CAMVJF010000039.1 GCA_947167725.1 uncultured Clostridia bacterium
GAGGCGCGCGAGCGCGAGCGCACCGGCATCAAAAAGCTCAAGGTGGGCTACAACAAGGTCTTCGGCTATTTCATCGACGTGCCGAAGTCCGCGGGCGAGGACAACATCCCCGCCGACTACATCCGCAAACAGACGCTCGTGTCGAACGAGCGCTACTTCACGCAGGAGCTCAAGGAGCTCGAGACCACGCACCTGACGGCGCGCGAGCGCATCAACGAGCTGGAATACCGCTATTTCTGCGAGCTGCGCGACGCGGTGGCCGCCGAGGTAGAGCGCATCCAGGCCACGGCCGCGGCCGTGGCGCGGCTCGACGCGCTGTGCTCGCTGGCGGAGGTGGCCGTGCGCAACGGCTACACGATGCCCCAGGTCGACGCCTCGCGCGAGATCCGCATCGTCGAAGGCCGCCACCCCGTCGTCGAGCAGACGATGAAGGACGTGCTCTTCGTCCCGAACGACACGACGCTCAACGACGGCGACGACCGCGTGGCCATCGTCACGGGGCCGAACATGGCGGGCAAATCCACCTACATGCGCCAGACCGCGCTGATCGTGCTCATGGCGCAGATGGGCTCCTTCGTCCCGGCGAAGAGCGCCCTCATCGGCATCGTCGACCGCGTTTTCACGCGCATCGGCGCCTCGGACGACCTGGCCTCCGGCCAGTCGACCTTCATGGTGGAGATGAGCGAGATGGCCAACATCCTCGCGAACGCCACCTCCGCCTCGCTGCTGATCCTCGACGAGATCGGCCGCGGCACCTCGACCTTCGACGGCATGGCCATCGCCCGCGCGGTGCTGGAATACTGCGCGGACAAGCGCCGTCTCGGCGCCAAGACCATGTTCGCCACGCACTACCACGAGCTCTCCGCCCTCGAGGGCGAGGTCGCGGGCGTGCGCAACTATAATATCACGGCGAAAAAGCAGGGCGGGAACCTGGTGTTCCTGCGCAAGATCGTACCCGGCGCCGCGGATGAGAGCTACGGCATCGAGGTTGCGAAGCTCGCGGGGCTGCCCGAGGGCGTCATCGGCAAGGCCAAGGGCTATCTCAAGGAGCTCAGCGCCCCCGCGCATGCGGCGGGCGGACGCCGCGAGCCCGGGAGCGCGAGCGAGCAGATCAGCTTCTCCGAGCTCGGCGGCGACGAAGTCCGCGAGACCCTGCTGAAAACGGATCTGAACACGATCACGCCCCTGGAGGCGATGAATCTGCTCTTCGAGCTGCAGAGAAAGGCCAGGGGCTGAGGGATGGAGGAGAAAAAAAGGGTCCCCTTCACCAGCGCGATGAGCCCTCTCGAGCGGGGCGTCGCGATCGGCTGGCTCGCCGTCCACGTCTATCTGCTGCCGAAGCTGCTCGGCAGGCTCTATGCGGCGGGAACGATCGACGCCGCGGGTGCGAACCTCCTGTGCTACGGCGTTGGCGCCATGGCGCTGCTCGCGCTGCTCTGGCGCTTCTGGCGGCGGGAGTTCGACGCGCTGTGCGATTACGGTCCGGGCGCGCTTCTGGAGGTCGCGAAGGCCTACGGCGTGCTGCTGCTGTGCAATCTCGCGATCAACCTCGCGCTGATGCTGTTCGGCAGGACGGAAAATCCCAACAACGCCGCCGTCTTTTCTCTTGCCGAGGAGGACCTCGGCGGCACGGCGGCCCTCGCGGTCTTCCTCGCGCCGCTCGTCGAGGAGCCGATGTTCCGCGGCGGCGTGTTCGGTCTGCTGCGGAGATACAGCCGCGCCGCGGCCTATGCTGCGAGCATGCTGCTCTTCGCGCTCTACCATGTCTGGAGCTTCGCCCTCGGCGACGTACGGCTCTGGCTCTACACGCTGCAGTATCTGCCCGCGGGCTTCCTGCTCGCGCGCTGTTATGAAAAAACGAACTCGCTGTGGACCTCGGTGTTCCTGCACATGACGGTCAACGGCGTGTCCATGCTTGCGATCTCCGCGCTGAGGGCCTATCTATGAGCGAACACACGATTCGCCCCGTCGCGCATATCGAGAGCGACTTTCCCGGGAAGTTCGGCATCCCGCGCCAGGCGGGGATCGTAGACGAGCTGCGCGCGCGCGTCGTCTTCGAGCCGCCCTACCGCGACAGCGAGGCGCTGCGCGGCATAGAGGGCTTTTCCCACCTGTGGCTGATCTGGCAGTTCTCCGAATCCGTGTGCGAGGACTTTTCGCCCACGGTGCGCCCGCCGCGCCTGGGCGGCAACGTGCGCATGGGCGTATTTGCCACGCGCTCGCCCTTCCGGCCGAACGCGCTGGGACTGAGCTGCGTGCGTCTGGTCGGCGTCGAAAAGGACGGAAAGAAGGGCATGACGCTTCTCGTCGCGGGAGCCGATCTCATGGACGGCACGCCGATCTACGACATCAAGCCCTATCTGCCCTACGCCGACGCGCACCCGGAGGCAGCCGGCGGCTTCGCACCGGACCCCGGCGCCGCGCTGGAAGTATCCTTCGCGGCGGGGCAGGAGGAGAAGATCCCGCCGGAGAAGCGCGCCGCGCTGCGCGGCGTGCTCGCGAACGACCCGCGCCCGCGCTACCAGAACGACCCCGCGCGCGTCTACGCGATGAGCTTTTCGCACTTCACCGTCCGCTTCCGCGTGGAGGGGGATACACTGACCGTCACGGAGGTCGCGCAAGAATGAGAGACTACAAGGCGGAATACGAAAGACGCGTGGCCTGGATCCGCGCCCTTGTCGGGGGCGCGCACGCCGCGGGCGTCGTTTTCGGCAATTCCGGCGGCAAGGACAGCGCCCTCGTCGGCATCCTGTGCAAGGCCGCCTGCGACGACACGCTGGGATTGCTCCTGCCCTGCGCGTCGCGCCGGAATTACGGCCTCGACGCCGACGACGGCCGCGCGCTCGCAGAGTTCTGCGGCATCGAGACGCGCCAGATCGACCTCACGCCGGCGCGCGAGGCGCTTGTGCGTGAGCTCGGCGGGGAAGAGCCGCTCTCTCCCGCGGCGCTCGCCAACATCGCCCCGCGCCTGCGCATGACGGCGCTCTACGCCGTCGCGGCGGCGGAGGGCCGCCTCGTCGCGGGCACCGGCAACCGCAGCGAGCGCTATATGGGCTACTATACGAAATGGGGCGACGGCGCCTGCGACTTCAACCCCATCGCCGACCTCACGGCGACGGAGGTGCTGGAATTCCTCGAATTCCTCGGCGCGCCGCGCCGGATCATCGACAAGGCGCCCTCGGCCGGGCTTTTTGACGGCCAGACCGACGAGCAGGAGATGGGCGTGAGCTACCGCGCGATCGACGGATACCTGCTGCGCGGCGAGGCGGAGGAGGAAGAGGCTGCGATCATCGAGGGCTTCCACCGCCGCAGCGAGCACAAGCGGCGCGGCGTCGCCGTCTACGGGGAGGAATGAGCATGCACGAATACTACGAAAGCCCGCTCTGCGGGCGCTACGCGAGCGAGGAGATGAAGCGCCTGTTCTCGGACGACTTCAAATTCTCGACCTGGCGTCGGCTGTGGCTCGCGCTCGCCGAGAGCGAACAGGCCCTCGGTCTTGCGATCACGGACGGGCAGCTTGACGAGCTTCGCGCCCATCTCAACGATATCGACTACGAGAGCGCCGCGCGCCATGAGCACGAGGTACGCCACGACGTGATGGCGCACGTGCTGACCTACGGCGAGGCCTGCCCCGGCGCGCGCGGCATCATCCACCTCGGCGCGACGAGCTGCTACGTCGGGGACAACACCGACATCATCCGCATGCGCGAGGCGCTGCGCCTCCTGCGGCGCGAGCTGCTCGGCGCGATCGCGGCGCTTGCGGACTTCGCGGAGCGCACGGCGGCCCAGCCGACGCTCGCCTGGACGCATTTCCAGGCCGCCCAGCCGACCACGGTCGGCAAGCGCGCCTGCCTGTGGCTGCGCGACCTGCTCTTCGACCTTGCGCAGCTCGACTTCCAGCTCTCGCAGCTCAGACTGCTGGGCTGCAAGGGCACGACCGGCACCGGCGCGAGCTTTCTCGCCCTCTTCGACGGCGACGCGGAGAAGGCCGAGACCCTCGAGGCAATGATCGCGGAAAAGATGGGCTTCGCCGCCTGCGAGCCGGTCAGCGGCCAGACCTACAGCCGCAAGACCGACTTCGCCGTGCTGCAGCTCCTCTCGGGCATCGGCCAGAGCGCGTCGAAATTCGCCACGGATATCCGGTTGCTGAGCCACCTCAAGGAGTTCGACGAGCCCTTCGAGGAGGGGCAGATCGGTTCGTCCGCCATGGCCTACAAACGCAACCCGATGCGCTCGGAGCGGATCTGCTCGCTCTCGCGCTATTTGATCTGCGACGTGCAGAACGCGGCCGTGACCGCGGCGAGCCAGTGGCTCGAGCGCACGCTCGACGATTCGGCCAACCGCCGCATCAGCATCCCCGAGGCCTTTTTGTGCGCAGACGCGGTCCTGAACCTCGTGATCAACGTCGCGCGCGGCATGCGCGTCTACCCGGCGGTGATGGAGAAGCATCTGCGCGCCGAGCTCCCCTTCCTCGCGACGGAGAATATCCTCATGTACTGCGTGCGCGAAAAGGGCGGCGACCGCCAGACCCTGCATGAGGCGATCCGCCGCCACAGTGTGGCCGCGGGCGAGGCCGTGAAGCTCCGCGGAGAGGAGAACGATCTTCTCGCGCGCATCGCCTCCGATCCGCTCTTCGGCCTTACGGACGAGGAGGTCGCGCGGCTTTCCGACCCCGCGTGCTTCACGGGCATGGCCGAGCGCCAGTGCGCGCGCTTTCTCGCCGAGGAAGTCCGCCCGATCCTGGAGAAGAACAAAAACGATCTCGGCGCGGGCGTCGAGATTCGGGTATAAAGGAGAGAGAAACCATGCTGACAGCGATCGTAGGAACCAACTGGGGCGACGAAGGAAAGGGCCGTATGGTCGACCTTCTGAGCGAGAAGTATGACGTTGTCGTGCGCTATCAGGGCGGCAACAACGCCGGACACACGGTCATCAACGACAAGGGCCGCTTTATTATGAACCTGCTGCCCTCGGGCATCCTGCGCGACGAGACCGTGAACGTCCTCGGCCCGGGCATCGTCATCGACCTCGAGCACCTCTGGGGCGAGGCGCAGCGGCTGCGCGAGGCGGGCATCGAGATCTCGGCGGAGCATCTGAAAATCTCCGACCGCGCGACGATCTGCATGCCCTACCACAAGCTGCTCGACGGCCTCGAGGAGGACCGTCTCGGCGACAAGAAGTTCGGCTCCACGCGCCGGGGCATCTCCCCGGTCTATGCCGACAAGTACATGAAAAAGACGATCCGCATGGGCGATCTGCTGCACTGGGAGACCCTGCGCGAGCGCCTCGCGGGCATCCTCGAGTGGAAAAACCTGACCGTGGAGCGCGGCTACGGCCACGCGCCGATCGAGCTCGACGAGGTCATGGAATGGCTCGAGAGATTCGGCAAGCCCTTCGCGCCCTATATCTGCGACACGAAGGAGTATCTGCGCGCCGCGATCGGCGCGGGCAGGTCCGTCATATTCGAGGCCCAGCTCGGAGCGCTGCGCGATATCGACTACGGCATCTACCCCTACACCTCCGCGTCCACGACCCTCGCGGCGTACGCGCCGATCGGCGCGGGCGTCCCCTTCGCGAAGCTCGACGAGAGCATCGGCATTATGAAGGCCTATTCGAGCTGCGTGGGCGAGGGCCCCTTTACCTGTGAGCTCTTCGGCGAGGAGGCGCACGCCCTGCGCGAGGCGGGCGGCGAGTACGGCGCGGCGACGGGGCGCCCCCGGCGCGTCGGCGGCTTTGACGTCGTGGCCTCGCGCTACGGCGCGCGGATGCAGGGATGCAGCTATATCGCCCTGACCAAGCTCGACGTTTTGGGCTACCTTGAGAAGATCCCGGTCTGCACGCACTACGAGCTGGACGGCAGGCGCATCGACGTCTTCCCGGCCGACATCGACGAGCTCGAGGCGGCGAAGCCCGTCTACGAGTACCTCCCCGGCTTCCGCTGCGACATTTCCGCCTGCCGGAAGAAGGAGGACCTGCCCAAGGCCGCGCTCGACTCCATCCGCTGGATCGAGGCGCGCGTCGGCTGCCCGATCAAATACGTCTCCGTCGGCGCGGAGCGCGACGCCTATATCACGATGTTCTGACGGGCATCGGCTGCCGCACCGTCGCTTGGGAGGACGGATGGCTGATCAATCCCGGGAGCTTCTATGCCAACAACATCGGAGCCACGACGGAAAACTACTATTATCTGACGGCGGAGGAAACGACACGGTGAGCGAACAGGAGTTAAACAGAGAAAAACGCATCGCGCGCGTCGCCGCGATGGAGGACCGGTTCGACCGGGTGCGCGGCGCGCTCGCCGCGATGGAGGCGGCACTGACGGATTGGGACGCCGTTCGGGACGATCTGCGCGCGCTGGCGGAATACAGCGACAGCGGCGCGTGGCTGTGCGACTTTGAGGCGGACGAGGCCGGGGAGTTGCCGCCGGAACTCAAGCGCGGCGTGCTCGGAGAGGACGCGCTCTATGATCTGCTGGGCGAGGCGGACGAGCTCCGCGCCCGGCTGAAGGATTCTTAAGGAGAAAACGAACGATGGCGAACAACACCGATCCCGGACTCCAGCGCGAGATCATCTATTCGATCTATGTCCGCGCGCACACCGAGGAGGGGACCTTCCTCTCGATCATCCCGGATCTCGACCGTATCCGCGCCCTCGGCGCGGACTGGATCTGGTTCATGCCCATCCACCCCATCGGCGTGAAGGGCAAAAAGGGCAGCCTCGGCTGTCCTTACGCCAACCGCGACTACCGCGCGACCAACCCCGCCTACGGCAGCATGGAGGATTTCCGTACGCTCTGCGCCGAGATCCGCCGCCGCGGCATGAAGGTGATGATCGACGTGGTCTACAACCACACCTCGCCCGACGCCGTGCTGCTGGAGGAGCACCCGGAGTTCTACTGGCGCGACGCGGAGGGGAAGGTCGGCAACAAGATCGGCGACTGGGCCGACGTCGTCGACCTCGATTACCGCTGCCGCGCGCTCTGGGACTACCAGATCGAGAGCCTGAGGATGTGGGCGCAGCTCGTCGACGGCTTCCGCTGCGACGTGGCCTCCTTTGTCCCGCTCGCATTCTGGAAGGCCGCGCGCGAGGCCGTCGCGGAGGTCAACCCCGACTGCGTGTGGCTCGCCGAGAGCGTCCACATGAGCTACGGCAACTACGCCCGCCGCGAGGGCTTTCTCTCCACGCGTGACAGCGAGCTCTTCGACGCGTTCGACCTCGAGTATCAGTACGACGTGTTCGAGAGTTTCGAGCGTTTTCTCCGCGGCGAGGGCGCGCTGCACGAGTTCTGCGAGCAGCTGAACCTGCAGGAGGCGCTCTACCGCGAAAATTACAACAAGCTGCGCTTCCTCGAAAACCACGACCAGCCGCGCATCGCTTCCCGCGTCGCGGACGGGCGGGCGCTCGACAACTATCACGCGATGCTCTTCTTCCTCAAGGGCGCGACCCTGCTCTATGCCGGCGAGGAATATTCCTGCACGCACTGCCCCAGCCTCTTCGAGCGGGAGGTCTTTCCCCGTACGGGCCGGGATATCGGCGCGCTGCTGCGCCGTCTCGCGGAGATCAAAAAGACCGCCCTCGGGGAGGCGGACGGCTTCGACGCGCGCGCCGACGACGCACATGCGATCGCCGTGATGGAGCGCGTCGGCGAGAAGGGACGCGCCTGGGGCGTGTTCTCCCTGCGCGGCGAGAGCGGGAGCGTGAAGCTCGGCGCGCCGGACGGCCGGTATGAGAACCTCGTCGACGGCGAGAGCGTCCTTGTGAAAAACGGACAAGTTTTCTGCGCCGGGAAGCCCCTTATTTTTACAGCTTCCGCGTGATTTTTCCGTTGCGCCGCGGGGGCGCGGGGAATTATAATACTTTCATCCCATATAGAAATAAGAACGGAGGATCCTGTTCCATGAAACTCGAATCACGTCCCGAAAACATGCAGCGCATCAACAGCCCCGCGCTGGCGCAGGCCTATATCGACGAGCGCATCGCCATGCTGCGCGAGCAGATCGGCGGCAGGAAGGTGCTCCTCGCCCTCTCCGGCGGGGTGGATTCCTCGGTCGTTGCGGCGCTGCTGATCCGCGCGATCGGCAAGCAGCTCACCTGCGTGCACGTCAACCACGGGCTGCTTCGCAAGGGCGAGCCGGAGCAGGTCATCCGCGTGTTCCGCGACGAAATGGACGCCAACCTCATTTACGTCGACGCGACCGACCGTTTCCTTGACAAGCTGGCGGGCGTCTCCGACCCCGAGCAGAAGCGCAGGATCATCGGCGGCGAATTCATCGAGGTCTTTGCCGAGGAGGCGCGCAAGCTCGACGGCATCACCTTCCTCGGCCAGGGTACGATTTGGCCCGACATCCTCGAGAGCGAGGCGGGCATCAAGGCCCACCACAACGCCGGCGGGCTGCCGGAGGATCTGAAATTCGAGCTCGTCGAGCCGGTCCGCATCCTCTTCAAGGACGAGGTGCGCGAGGTCGGCCGCGCGCTCGGTCTGCCCGAGGGCATGGTCAACCGCCAGCCCTTCCCCGGCCCGGGGCTCGGCGTGCGCTGCCCCGGCGCCATCACGCGCGACCGTCTCGAGGCGGTGCGCGAGGCCGACGCCATCCTGCGCGAGGAGTTCGCCGCCGCAGGCCTCGCGGGCAAGGTCTGGCAGTACTTCACCGTCGTGCCGGACTTCAAATCCACCGGCATCCGCGACGGCAAGCGCACCTTCGAGTGGCCCGTCATCATCCGCGCGATCAACACCACCGACGCGATGAGCGCCACGGTCGAGGAGCTCCCCTTCGCGCTGATGCAGAAGCTCGTCGCGCGCATTACCTCGGAGGTAAAGGGCGTCAACCGCGTGCTCTACGACTTCACGCCGAAGCCTTGCGCCACGATCGAATACGAATAAGAAAAGCATCGCGGGCCGCGTCAAGCGGCCCGCAAGACTTCACTGACCCGGAAAAAGGACGAAATGCGGCGGCACTCTGCCGCGCGGCGGAAGGGAGGGAGAAAGAGTGAACACGGAACAGCATATCGCCGGACGATATGAGAATCTCGACGGCCTGCGGGTCTTTGCCTGCGTCGGCATCGTGCTGATGCACGTGCTGGGAAACGGGGATTTCGGCCTGCGCGGCTTCGTTTTCGAGCGGCTGATCCCCTCGTTCACGAACTTCACCTATCTCTTCATGCTCCTCTCCGCCTTTTCCCTGTGCTGCGGCTATTTCAGCGCTCTCGCGGAGGGCCGCTTTGATCCCGAGCGTTTTTACCGCCGCCGCTACGCGCGCATCTGGCCGTGCTTTGCGATCCTCTGCGCCGTCGAGCTGCTCGCAAGACCGAGCCTCCGGGCGCTGTACGACTTCCTCGCCGACCTCTCACTGGCCTTCGGATTGATCCCGGCGCACGGGATCGAGGTGATCGGGGTCGGCTGGTTCCTCGGCGTCCTGTTCGTGTTTTACATGATCTTCCCCTTCTTTGCCTTTTTGATGATGCGCAAGGGGCGCGCGTGGCTCGCGTTCGGCGCGGCGGTCGCGCTCAACGCCCTGTGCCGGCTCCGCTTCCCGGCGGCGGTCGGGCGGGTGAATTTCATCTATTGCGCGATGTTCTTCGCCGCGGGCGGTCTGCTCTGGCTGTACCGCGAGCGTTTCACGGGCAGGCTCTGCACGCTGCTCGCGCCGGCGCTCGCGCTGCTCGCCGCGGTATTCTTCTTCACGGTCAGTCCCTCGGACTATACGAGCCTTGTGCTGTTCTCGCTCCTGACGATCTCTGCGATCGCCTGTGAGGACCGCGCTGCGAAGGTCCTTCTGCAAAACCGCGCCGCGCGCTTCCTCAGCTCGATCTCCCTCGAGATCTATCTCTGCCATATGGCGGTATTCCGCGTGCTGGAAAAGCTCGGCCTTGTCCACGCGCTGCAAAGACCCGCGCTCGATTACGCGCTCACATCGCTCGCAACGCTGCTCGGCGCCGTCACGGCGGCGTATGCACTCCGCCGACTGATCCGCGGGCTCGAGTCCCTCACGCGAAAGAGAAAAAAGAACTGAACGGAAAACGAAACGGGGAGGCCCTGAACGCAAAACGCGAACGGGGCCTCCCCGTTTTATGTCCCGCGCCGTCAGGCGCTGCCGTCGCCGAACTGCTCCTGCAGCAGCTCGATAAAGCTCTGCATATAGCGCGTGAGCTGGCAGTCCTGGCGGTAGATGATCTTGAAGGTGCTGTAAATATGGCGCGAATCCCTGCCGACGGAGAAGAAGCGGGGGAGATTCTCCTCGGAGCGGTACTGGTTCTCGGTGAAAAAGCTCGGCACGAAGGTCGGTCCCATGCCATTGGCGGACATGCGGATGGCGGTTTCGATATTGGCCGTCGAGATGTAGTTTTTCGGATAGAAATTATAGTCCGCAAAGATCTGGTCCGCAAGGAAGCGCGTATACTGGCCGGCCTTGAGCAGGATGAAGGTCTCGTCCTTCAGCAGCGACAGATCGATCCAGGGGAAGGAGGAGCCGACGTCCTCCTTGGCCTGCGCGATGGCGGGGTGCCCCTCCGGAAGCGAAAGCAGCAGCTCCTCGGTGAAGAGCGGCTTGGCCACGAAGAGCTTGGCGAAGCTGCTGACGGGGCCTTTCGTGATCAGGAGGTCGATCATCCCCTCGGCGAGCTTGTTCTCGAGCTTGTATGAGCTCTCCTCGAAAAGCTGGATCTCGACGTTGGGGTATTTCTCACGAAACAGGGGGATCGTCTTGGACAGCAGGAGCGGGCTTCGGGAGTTGGAGGTGCCGACGCGCAGCAGGCCGTGGATCAGATTCCCGGTGCTCTTGAGCTCGTTCGTCATGGTGGTGAAGGTTTCCATCATGGCGTGGGCCGCCTCGAGATACTTCTGCCCCGCGTCGGTGAGGATCAGATGCTTGCCGACACGCTCAAAGAGCTTGACGTCAAGATAATTCTCCAGATTCTTCACATACTTGCTCAGAGCGGGCTGGGAGATATACAGCCGCTCCGCGGCCTTGGAGACGCTTCCGCAGGCCTGGATCTCGATGATGTACTG
>CAMVJF010000040.1 GCA_947167725.1 uncultured Clostridia bacterium
ACCGGTGGAGATGTCGTCCAGGAACAGCTTTTCGGCCGTCCGGCCGCCGAGCGCCATGACGATGTTTTCAAACATCTCGGATTTGGACTTGAAGTTCTCCAGATCCTCCTGCGGGCGGAAGAGCGTGAAGCCGCCCGCCGGACCGCGCGGGATGATCGTGATATAGTGCACGGGATCGACATGCTCGAGGAAGCGGCCCGCGACGGCGTGGCCGGCCTCGTGGTAGGCCGTGAGGCGGCGCGCCCGCTCGGACATCTTGCGGCTCTTTTTCTCCGGGCCCATCTGGACCTTGAGGATCGCCTCGTCCACGTCCTCCATCGTAATGAAGCGGTGACGGCGGCGGACGGCCAGCAGGGCCGCCTCATTCATCAGGTTTTCGAGGTCCGCGCCCGCAAAGCCGGGCGTTCCCTTGGCAATGGAATTGAGGTCGACGTCCTCGGCAAGCTGCTTGCCGCGCGCGTGGATCTTCAGGATGGCCTCGCGGCCGCGGATATCGGGCAGCCCGACGTAGACCTGGCGGTCGAAGCGTCCGGGACGCAGCAGGGCCTGGTCGAGGATGTCCGCGCGGTTGGTCGCGGCCATGACGATGACGCCCTCGTTGTTGGAAAAGCCGTCCAGCTCGACGAGCAGCTGGTTGAGCGTCTGCTCGCGCTCGTCGTTGCCGCCGCCGAGGCCGCTGCCTCTCTGCCGGCCGACGGCGTCGATCTCGTCAATGAAGATGATCGCCGGGGCGACCTTCTTGGCCTGCTCGAACAGGTCGCGCACGCGGCCCGCGCCGACGCCGACGTAGAGCTCGACGAAATCGGAGCCGGAGATCGAGAGGAACTGGACGTTCGCCTCGCCCGCGACAGCCTTGGCCAGCAGGGTCTTGCCCGTGCCCGGAGGGCCGACGAGCAGCACGCCCTTGGGGATGCGCGCGCCCATGGCCGTATAGGACTTCGGGTCCTTGAGGAAGTCGACGATCTCGCTGAGCTCCTCCTTCTCCTCGTCGCAGCCCGCGACATCGGCGAAGGTCTTTTTATTCTTCTCGTCGCTGCCGAGACGGGTCCGCGCCTTGCTGAACTTCGCAAAGCCGCCCGCGCCGCCGCCCGCCTGCTTCATCATCGAGGACCAGAACCACATCGCCAGCGCGATGAGGATGATATAAGGCAGCAGGCCGACCCACCAGGGCACGACGAAGCCTTCTTTATAATCATAGCTCTCGAGCACGCCGCTCTCATGCTGTGCGGCGATCAGCTCGCGGAAATCCTCGTAAAAAACGGAGAAGCTGTAGAGCTCGACCGTTCTCGTCACGGTCAGCGGCTCGCCGCTCGTCTCGTCTTTCTCGTCGGAGCGGATATGCAGCTCGATCTCGTCGCCGCGGGTGACGAAGGACTGCACCTTCTCCTCCCGGAAGAGGTCGGCCAGATCCGAGTAGGTCATCTCCTGCTGCTTCTTGCCGCCGAGCATGGAAAAGACCGTGGCGGCGAGGATCACCAGGATCAGGACATAGAAGCCGATCTCCCGGCCTCTGTTTCGTTCAGGTTTCAACTGTGGGTCACATCCTATCTTAGTCGCTTGGAATCAGCTGTAGATCTCGCTTTTCAGCACGCCGATGTACGGCAGGTTGCGGTAGCGCTGGTTGTAGTCGAGGCCGTAGCCGACGACAAAGGCGTCGGGCACCTCGAAGCAGGCGTAATCTGCGTAGATTTCCGCCTTGCGGCGCGCGGGCTTGTCCATGAGCGTCGCGATCGTGATCGACGCAGGCTTGCGCACCATGAGGTAGTTCTTGAGATAATTGAGCGTGACGCCCGAGTCGAGGATGTCCTCGACAAGAATCACATGCCGCCCCTCGATCGGCGCAGAGAGGTCCTTGTCGATACTCACCGCGCCCGTGGAGGTCGTCCCCTTGTAGGATGAGACGGCCATGAAGTCCATCGAGCACTTCACGTCGACATGCCGCATCAGGTCCGCCATGAAAATGAAGCAGCCCTTCAACACGCCGATGAACACCGGGTCCTTGCCCTGAAAATCGCGTGTGATCTGCGCGCCGATCTCGGCTACGCGTGCCTCGATCTCCTGCTCGGAGATCAGGATCTCCTGAATATCTTTCTCCATAAAACCCTCATCTTATTGATTCCGACAGTTTTTCGATCTCAATGACGAGCAGGCGCTCGCCCGCCGCGGGCGCGCAGCGCTCGGCCGCGCCGAAGGGCGGGACCAGCACGACGCCGCAGCTGTCGCGGAATACGGGCGTCAGCCGCTTTTGGCGATCCGTCGCCTTTCGCTCGGCGAAAAGACTTTTGAGCGTCTTGGTACAGCCGCGGCCGGCGGGACGGTAGCTCTCCCCGGCGCGGGGCGAGGACACGCTCAGGTCCCCGCATATACTCTCATATTTGAGAGGATAAGTCTTGAACGAGTTGTGAATTTCTTCGTCCCCCTCCGCAAGGCGGCAGCGGACGCGAAGCCCGGGGGCCGCAAGCGTCACGGTCTCGCCGAGGGGAAGTGCCGTTTCGTCGATCGACGCGCCGTCGTCGGGCGCGAAGTACACTCTCCCCCGCTCGCAGCGCACGCGCAGCCCCGGCACATCGGCATAGCCGCGCTCGCTCGAGCGGCACAGCGCGAGGATCGCCTCGATATGCCCCTCCTCCGCGGCGCGGGGCAGAAGCTTCCGGACCGCACGGCTCGCGATCGCGGCGTGCAGCGCGGCGAGCTCCGCCGCTGGGAGGCTCTCGCCGTCGAAGTGCCGCGAGAGGAAACGCGCCGCCTCGCCGTCGAGGTATTCCTCGTCGCGCCGCAGCAGCGAAGCCGTCCGGGCCGCGGCCAGCGCAAAGGCGGGATTGATCTCCCGCAGCGCGGGCGTGACCGTGTGGCGGATGCGGTTGCGGCTGTACGCGTCGGAGGCGTTCGTGCCGTCCTCGACATGGGGCGTGTCGCTCGCGCGAAGGAAGTACTCGACCTCCGTGCGCGTGATCTCCAGCAGAGGTCGGAGGATTTTTCCCCGCTGCGGCGGGATGCCGCCGAGACCCCGCAGGCCCGCGCCGCGCGCGAAGTTCAGCAGAATGGTCTCGGCGTTGTCGTCGGCCGTGTGGGCCGTGGCGATATAATCGAAGCCCTCCGCCGCCGCGGTGCGCTCGAGGAAGTCGTAGCGCAGCTCCCGCGCGGCAGTCTCCAGGCTGAGGCCGCGGCGCGCCGCGAAGCCCGGCGCGTCGACATGCGCGACGTAGCACGGGATGGCGCGGGCGCGGCAGTAGTCCTCGACAAAAGCGCAGTCGCGCAGTCCCTCCGCGCCGCGGATGCCGTGCTCGACGTGCGCGGCGGCCACGGTGAAGCGGGCCCGGCCGCGCAGCAGCGCAAGCAGGCACATCGAATCCGCCCCGCCGGAGACCGCGCAGAGCACCCGCGACCCGTCGGGCGGCCAGTACACGCGCTCGATCCACTCAGCTTTCATTGTCGCGGTACTTCTCCACGGAATAGAAGGTGGTGTACTCCGGCACCCAGGTGAGGTTCACGGTGCCCGTGCCGCCCTTGCGGTTTTTCAGCACGATCGCCTCGGCCGCGTTCGGGTTCTCGCATTCGCGGTTGTTGTAGCCCTCGCGGTAGAGGCCGATGACCACGTCGGCGTCCTGCTCGATCGAGCCGGATTCGCGCAGGTCGGACAGCAGCGGCCGCTTGTCCTGGCGCGCCTCGGCCGCGCGGTTGAGCTGCGAGAGGCAGATGACCGGGACGCCGAGCTGCTTGGCCATGACCTTCATCATGCGGCTGATCTCGCTGACCGCCTGCGTGCGGCTGTCGTTCGAAAAGCCGCGGCTGCCGCCCGCGGAGGACATCAGCTGCAGGTAGTCGATCACGACCAGGTCGAGGTCCTTGATCGTGCGGCACTGGGCGTTCATGTCCGCGACCGTCAGCGTCGAATTGTCGTCGATCAGGATGTCCGAGGCGCTGAGCGTGTTGGCCGCGGCCGACACGTCGCGCCATTGCTGGTCCGTCAGCCGGCCCGTCAGCAGATTGCCCGAGGGGACCAGCGCGGCGCGCGAGAGCAGACGCGTGACGAGCTGCTCGCGCGACATCTCCAGCGAGAAGATCGCGACCTTCTTGCGCTGGGTCATGGCGACGTTCAGCGCGATGTTCAGCGCGATGCTCGTCTTGCCCATGCCGGGACGCGCCGCGATGATGACGAGCTCGGACTTGTTCAGGCCGAGGATCAGATCGTCGAGGTCCGGCAGTCCGGTCGACAGTCCGGGGATGCGGCTGCCGGAGGCCGCCGCCTCGCTCATCGCGTCGAACACGTTCTGCATGACGTAGCGGATCTCCTTGAGCCCGCCCGAGCCGCGGTTCTCGCGCACGGAGTGGAGCTTGCTCTCCGCGGCCTCGAGCACGTCGTCCGCCGCGCCGCTGCCCTCGTAGACCATCGAGGTGATCTCGTCGGCCACCGTGCCGATGCTGCGCAGCAGCGCGCGGTCCTTGATGATGCCCGCGTATTCCATCGCGTTGGCCGAGGTCGGCGTGAGACGCATGATCTCCGCGAGATAGCCCGGCGTCGTCTCGTCATAGACGCCGCGGACCTTCATCTGGTCGATCACCGTCACGGGGTCCACGGTCTGGCCGTAGGCGAACATCGCCGCGATCGTCTCGTATACCTCGCGGTTCCGGCGGACGTAGAACTCGTCCGCACGCAGCTTTTTCATCACCTCCGCGATGCAGCGCGGGTCGATCAGCATCGAGCCGATCACCGCCTGCTCCGCCTGGGAGGAATAGGGGATCTTCTTCCCCAGCAGTTCATCCATAGCTCTCTTCTTTACCCTTCGACGACGAGCAGGTTGATGTTCCCGCTGATCTCATAGCCGAACTTTGCCTTGACCGTGTAGGAGCCGTAGCTTTTGATCGGCTCGCCCTGCACGATCTTGTTCTTTTCGATGTCGATATCATACTGCTCCCTGAGCGCCTTGCTGATCGCCTCGGAGGTCACCGCGCCGAACAGCTTGCCGGCGCCGCCGGACTTCGCCCGGATGATCACCTGCACGCCCTCGAGCTTTTTGGAATTCTCGATCGCCCGGGCCTTCTCGAGCTCCGTCTGCCGCGCCTTGGCCTTCTCGCGGACCTTCAGCGCGTTGATGTTGTCGGCAGTCGCCTCGGCCGCCAGCTTGCGCGGGAAGAGGTAGTTGCGCGCGTAGCCGTCGGAGACCTCCTTGAGCTCGCCCTTCTTGCCCTGACCCTTGACGTCGGTATTGAAGATGACTTTCATGTTCCTTGCACCCTTTCCCTTATTTATCGAGATACTCGTCGATGGCCGCGCGCAGACGCGCCTTGACCGTCTCGAGATCGCTGTCCGTGAATTGCGCCGCGGCCGCGCTGCGGTTGCCTCCGCCGCCGAGCTTCTCCATGAGGATCTGCACGTTGATCTCCCCGATCGAGCGGGCGGAGGCGAAGATCTCGCCCTTTTCGTCCGGCGCGATGACCACCGAGGCCTCCACCCCGGAGATGTTCAGCAGCTCGTCGGCCGCCTGGGCCGCGACGACGCGGCTCTGCGGCTCGTCGGGCGCGGCGATCGCGACAGAGCGGTAAAGCTCGGCCTCCTGCATGATCTTGTAGCGGGCGACCGTGTCCTCCATGTCGTTCTGCAGCAGCTTCTTGACATAGGTCGTGTCGGCCCCGGCGCGCCGGAGATAGGCCGCCGCGTCAAAGGTGCGCTCGCCGGTGCGGATCGTGAAGCTCTTGGTATCGAGCACGATGCCGGAGAGCAGCGCCTCGGCCTCGTATTTGAGGATGTCGCTCGGCTCGGCGACCTCCTGGAGCACCTCTGTCAGCAGCTCGCAGGTCGAGGAGGCGTAGGGCTCGATGAAGGCGAGGGCCGCGTTCTGGATGTAGGTCGCGGCGACGCGGTGGTGGTCGATGACCGCCACGCGGTTGCAGGCCGCGAGCAGATCGGCGTCCTCCACCCGCTCGGGACGGTTGACGTCCACGACCACGAGAAGCGTCCTGCCGTCGGCGCGGAGCATGGCCTCGGTCCTGCCCATGAAGACGTCGCGGTACTCCGGCTGCTGGCGCAGCACGGCGAGCAGGCTCTTGGCCGCGTTCTTCTCGCTGTCGACGACGATGTTCGCCCGGACGCCGAATTTGCGCGCGAGGCAGCAGACGCCCGCCGCCGCGCCGATCGCGTCGAGGTCCGCGAAGCGGTGGCCCATGACGATCACCCGCGAGGAATCGCGGATCAGCTCGCAGAGCGTCGTCGCCATGACGCGGGATTTGACCTTGGTGCGCTTTTCGATCTCCGCGCCGCGGCCGCCGTAGAAGTCGAAGTTCAGACGGTTCTTGATCACGGCCTGATCGCCGCCGCGGGAGAGGGCCAGCTCGGTCGCCACCGTGGCGAACTGCATGTTCTCCTGCAGCGAGGCGCCCTCCGCGCCGAGGCCGATGGAGAGCGTGGCGTTGACGCCCGCGGGGCTCACGACCCCGTGCGCATCCTCGAGGACGGCGAACTTCTCCTCCTTGAGCGGCGCGAGCCAGCGGCTCTCAAAAATCGTGAAATAACGGTCGCGGTCGTAGCGCTGGAGGATCGCCTTGTGCGCGTCTGCCCAGGAGCTGAGCTTGTCCTCGATCGCCTCGCGCAGATCGTTCTTGATGCGCTCGGGCTGGTTCTTCACAAGCTCGTCGAGGTTGTCGATCACGATGACGCCCACCACGGGGCGGCTGTTGGCGTATTCCACGCGGATGCTGTCGTACTCGGTGACGTCCACCCAATAGGTGATGCCCATGAAGGCGCTGGTCTCGTCGCTCTTCTCCGAGCGGATGATGTTGCCGTGGAGCTGGTATTTCCGGCCCTTGATCTCGAGCAGGGAGGGATACTGGCTCTTGCCCTCGAGCAGCCATTTGCCCGTGAAGCCCGGGACGGTGTCGGAGATGTTCGCGTCGAGACGCGCGCCGGTCCGGCCGCACATCTCGAAGAACATCTCGTTGCCCCAGACGATGCGCGAATCCGAAAGACGGAAGACCGCGATCGGCAGGGGGAAGTTCATCAGCGTGCTGTTCTTCGCGTTCTCGGTGTCGTAGGTGACGGACTCGATATAGGCGGCGAGCTGCTTTTCCCTGCGGCGGCGGAAGATCAGGGAATAGAAGATCAGCAGCAGGATGATGCCGCCCTCGATGATGGCGAGGGTGAACATGTCCAGATTGTAGACCTTGAAGAAAAGCGTCGCGCCGGCGAAGAGCACGAGAAAGATCAGATACAGTCTCGAGCCGGGCTCGGCCAGGCGTTTTAAGGTGTTGTTCATGGAAAACCGTCCTTCTTTGTTTCTGAAGTACCGGAGGTCGTCTCAGTTCGGCCCGTTCGTATAATACGGGATAGTATATTATAGCAAAAGCCGCCCGACTTTACAAGGGCGGAGCGGCGCGGAAAAACAAATAATTCTCCGCCGCGCGGCGCATACTATCGTCAAACGATGCCATTCGCGGGGAGGCGAAGGAATGAAAGCGGTCATTCTCTCCGGCGGCGAGGGGACGCGGCTCAAGGCCGTCACGGGCTCGCTGCCCAAACCCCTCGTTCCGCTGCTGGGCCGCAGCGTGATGGAGCACATCCTGCTTCTGCTGCGGCGCTGCGGCTTCACGGAGGTCTGCGCGGCGCTGCACTATCGCGCCGAGGACATCATCGGGGCCTTCGGCGACGGCTCGCGGCTCGGTCTGGAGCTCTGCTACCGCATCGAGCGCCGGCCGCTCGGCACGGCGGGCGCCGCGAAAAACTGCGAGGACTTCTGGGGTGGAGAGGACTTTCTGCTCATCAGCGGCGACGCGGTCTGTGATTTCGATCTCGGCGCGCTCTACCGCCGCCACCGTGAGAGCGGCGCCGCGGTCACGATCGCGCTCCGGCGCGAGAGCGAGCCGCTGCGCTTCGGTCTTGCGGTCACGGACGGCGCGGGCGACGTCCGCGGCTTTATCGAAAAGCCGGACTGGAGCCGCGTCGTGAGCGACCGGGTCAACACCGGGATCTACGTGCTCTCGCCGCGGGCGATGGCGCTTGTGCCCCGGGGCGTGCCCTTTGATTTCGCGCGCGACCTCTTCCCGGCGCTGCTGCGCGCCGGCGAGCGGATCGCGGGGGCGGAGCTCGAGGGCTACTGGCGCGACATCGGCACGCCGCAGAGCTACTACCGCTGCTGTCTCGACGCGCTGGAGGGGCGGCTGAAGCTCGAGCTGCCGAAGGAGTTCCGGACGGCGGACGGCGGAACGGGCGAGCGCCCCGACGAGGCGGCCGCCGTCCTGCGGGACTTCCCCTGCCGCGACCGCGCCGCGACGATGGGCGCGCTCTCGGAGCTGATGCTCGAGCTCGACGCCGACTACTCCGACGGCATCCGCCTCTCCGCGCCGCGCGGCCGCGTGCACATCTATCCGCGGGCCGGACGCAGCGCCGTGGCCGTGGCCGTCGATTCGCCGGACGCGGAGTTCGCCGACGCGCTCGCGCTCTCGGCCGGAGAGATCATCCGGGCGCTGAATCTGTGATTTACAAAGGTCCCTTTTTCCTGTATACTTGGCAGGGAAGAGGGATCTTGTTTCATTGACCGACCATCCACAGGAGGGAACAGACATGAATGTAGAAAAAACCATACGCAATCTGGAGCTGCGCGGCTACAGCGTCAAGCGCTTCGCAACCGGCGCGGAGGCGGCGGACTATCTCGCCTCGCAGATCGAGGGCACGAGCGTCGGCATCGGCGGCTGCATGACCGCCAAGCAGCTCGGACTTTATGAAAAGCTGTCGGAAAAGAACGAGGTGTTCTGGCACTGGGTCGCCCCGGGACCGGAGACCATCGCCAGGGCCAACGCCGCCGCGGTGTATATCTCGAGCGCCAACGCCATGACCGAGGGCGGCGAGATCCTGAACATCGACGGCAACGGCAACCGTCTCGCCGGGCAGGTCTACGGGAAGAAGAGGCTGTACATCGTCGCGGGCACGAACAAGATCTGCCCCGACTTCGAGAGCGCGCTCGAGCGCGCGCGCAACGTCGCCGCGACGCGCAACGTCCTGCGCTTCGAGGCGAAGAAAACGCCCTGCAAGCTCGACGGCAAGTGCCACGACTGCCGCAGCGCGGACCGCATCTGCAACGCCCTGCTCGTGCTCTGGGCGCCGATGGGCGGCATGACGAGCGAGGTCATTCTGATCGACGAGGAGCTGGGATACTGATGAGCATTGTCAGAAGGAACGAGGAAAAGCCGCTGGTCCGCAAAAAGCTCTTCGGCGGCGAGGGCGAGGTCGAGATGCACGTGATCCTCGACGGCGAGAAGGAGATGTACGGCAAGGGCCGCGTGTTCAATCACTGCGTGCTCGCGCCCGGCGCCGAGATCGGCTGGCACGTCCACCACGGCGACGGCGAGTGCTACTACATCCTCAGGGGCGAGGGCGAGTACAGCGACAACGGCCGCATCGTCACGCTGCGCGCGGGCGACATGAGTTTTGTCGGCGACGGCGAGGGCCACGCGATGAAGAACTGTGGCAGCGAGGATCTCGAGGCGATCGCGCTGATCCTGTACAAGTAAAAAGATCGCAGCGGGCGGATACGATCCGCCCCTGCGATTTTTCACGGAGGTTTTCCTATGAAAGCTGATCGGGCATATCCGCGCTTTGTCGTGTCCGCGAAGGGGACGCGCTGGGTCGAAGGCGGGCACCCCTGGGTCTACGCCGAGGAGCTGCTGCGCGAGGAGGGGAGCTGTGAAAACGGCGCGCTCGCCGACGCGGTCAGCGAAAAGGGCAAATATCTCGGCACCGGCTTCGTCAGCCGCGAGAGCAAGATCCGGCTGCGCCTTGTCTCGCGCAACGCCAACGACCGCTTCGACAACGAGTTCTGGCGGCGGCGCATCCGCTACGCATGGGACTACCGCAAGGCCGTACTGCGCGGCGAGGACTTGGGCTGCTGCCGGATCGTCTTCGGCGAGGCCGACGGCTTCCCCGGGCTGACGGTGGACCGTTTTCACGATATTCTGGTCGTCCAGACGCTCTCGGTGGGGATGGAGGTGCGGAAAGAGCAGATTTTTCCGCTCCTTCTGGATGTCCTGCGCGAGGACGGGCAGGACGTCGCGGGGATCTATGAGCGCAACGACGCCGCGATCCGCTCCCTCGAGGGGCTCGGCCAGGGCAAGGGCTGGTGGGGCGAGACGCATCCCCTCTCCCCCGTCACCGAGATCTGCGAGAACGGGATCTATTACAGCGTGGACGTGGAGAACGGGCAGAAGACCGGCTTCTTCCTCGATCAGAAATACAACCGGCTCGCCGCGGCGCGGCTCGCGGAGGGCAGGCGCGTGCTCGACTGCTTCACGCACACAGGCTCCTTCGCGCTCAACGCCGCGAAGGGCGGCGCGGCGCATGTCACGGCGGTCGACGTCTCCGAGAGCGCGATCGAGACGGCGCGGCGCAACGCCGTGCGCAACGCTCTCGAGGAGAGGATGGACTTCCTCTGCGCGGATATCTTCGAGCTGCTGCCCGCGCTCGAGGCGCAGGGCAGCAAGCCCTACGATTTCATCATCCTCGATCCGCCGGCCTTCACCAAATCGAGAAAAACCGTCGGAAGCGCCGAGCGCGGCTACAAGGAGATCAACTACCGGGCGATGAAGCTGCTGCCGCGCGGGGGCTATCTCGCGACGGCCTCCTGCAGCCACTTCATGCCCGCGCCCCTCTTTGAGAAGATGCTGCGCGCCGCCGCGGCCGACGCGGGCGTGGAGCTGCGGCAGATCGAGGCGCGCCAGCAGGCGCCGGATCACCCGATCCTCTGGAACGTGCCGGAGACGGATTATCTGAAGTTTTATCTGTTTCAGGTGGTGTAGCGCGGGACGGGGGCTGTCCCCGCCCGGCGAGCAGGCGGTGTTCGGTTTTGCTATGCCTGTTCGCTGGATGATGGCTGCGTGGTTCCCTTT
>CAMVJF010000041.1 GCA_947167725.1 uncultured Clostridia bacterium
TTACATTGTCGCGTGCGCCGCGGTTGAGCGCCTTGCTCATCAGCGCGCGGCACAGGATCTCGGGTTCGGGATACTCGGCGGCATAATCAAGCATCTCCTCATCCGTCACGATATTGGACAATCCGTCCGAGCAGAGGATCAGCATATCTCCGGGAGCAAGACTGATCTCATAGAAGTCCACCTCCACATCGGCTTCAGAGCCGAGCGCGCGGGTGATGATATTCCTCTGGGGATGATGCTTTGCCTGGTCTTTGGTGATTGCGCCGTACTCCACAAGATCCTCGACCAAGGAATGATCGCGTGTGATCTGGATAATGGTGTCGTAGCGCTTGAGCACCTGATAGGCGCGGCTGTCCCCGACATTGATAAGATACCCTTCTCCGTTGGATTTGATAACACCGCCGACGAGGGTCGTACCCATTCCGTTGTAGGCCTCGTCAAACTTGGAATACTCGTAGGCAACGCCGTTGGCCTCGGCGCAGGCATCTGTGAGCAGACGGCGATAATCCACGATCCGGCTGACACGGGAAGTGAGCTTGGCGTAGACGTAGTTGACAAACTCCTTATTGGAGAGCTGGCTGGCAAGACCGCCGGCCTTGGCGCCGCCCATACCGTCGCAAAGCGCGGCAACGACACAGTCGCGCGCCTCGCAATACTCAATGATGAAGCTGTCCTGATTGTCCTGTCTGACTTTTCCCTTGTCGGTCAATCCGAAAAAGTTCATGTCCTCATCTCCAGAATCATGTCGTTGTAGCTAATTCCTTTTCGATCCGTCTGCGGAGCTGGCCGCACGAGGCGTCCACATCGCTGCCCAGGGTACGGCGAACGGTGTAATTCACACCGCCCTCGTCCAGGATCTTCATAAATGCTTTCATATGTCCCTGGGTGGAGGGTTTAAACCTTCGCTCCTCCACATGGTTCAGCGGGATAAGATTCACGTGCGCGCCGCATTCGCGCGCTCGGCGTACGAGCAGGCGAGCGTGGCGCTCGGTATCGTTGACGCCGTCGATCATCGCATACTCAAAGGAAATGCGGCGTCCCGTCTTTTCAAAATATCGCCTGCAGGCCGTGATCAGCGCGTCCACGCCTCGTCCGCGGTTGGCCGGCATGATCTGAGAGCGTGTCTCGTCGTCCGGTGCGTGGAGCGATACGGTCAGAGTGAGCTGGAGATCCAGCGCGGCAAGATCGTCGAAGCGCTCGACAAGTCCGCAAGTCGACAGCGTGATATGACGCATGCCGATGTTCAAAAGCTCCGGATCGTTCACAAGCTTCAGGAAGCGGACCACGTTGTCAAAGTTATCAAGCGGCTCGCCAATGCCCATCAGAACGATGTGCGAGATCTTTTTGCCGCTGTCAAGCTCGGAAAAGAGCACCTCGTCGAGCATCTCGGAAGGCTCGAGCCCGCGAACCAGACCGCCGATCGTAGACGCGCAAAAGGCGCATCCCTGACGGCAGCCCACCTGCGAGGAAATGCAGACGGTATTGCCGTACTGATAAGACATCACGACCGTTTCCACCGCATTGCCGTCACAGAGTTCCCAAAGGTACTTGATCGTCCCGTCAAGCGCGGAAACCTGTTTGGAGATCACGCGCGGACGGTAGAGAACAAAAGCCTCGTCAAGCTTGTCGCGCAGCGCTTTGGGAAGGTCGGACATCTCATTGAAGCGCCGGACACCGCGGGCGAGCCACCGACGTATCTGTTTTGCGCGGTATTTCGCCTCGCCGAGCGCGAGCAGTTCCTGCTCGAGTTCATCGGGAAGCATGGAAAGAAGGTCTTTTTTCATCATGCTCTCCTTTTGAGCCTGGATACGAAAAAACCGTCCGTACCGTCAATATGAGGATAAAAGGTGTAGCACCCGTCCATGGAACCGCGCTCTTCCACGGAGAAAGAACAGGGCTCGAATTCCTGATGCTCGGAAAGGAACGCGCGGATCACATCCTCGTTTTCTTCCCGCAGGATTGTACAGGTACTGTAAAGCAGCGTCCCGCCGGGCTTAACATAGCGGCAGACCGTATCGAGGATATCCCGCTGAATCCCAGGCAGGGAGCGGATGTCGGCCGGATCCTTCCATCGGATCTCGGGTCGTTTTCCGATCACGCCGAAGCCGGAGCACGGCACGTCGGCCAGGACGGCATCAAACACGCCCTCGCGCGCGGGAACAAAGGTCCTTGCGTCTCGGCATTCCGTCAGGATCAGATCAAGTCCGAGACGCCTCGCGCCGTTTTCGATCAGCGACAGCTTTTTTTCATGGATATCGCAGGAGAGGATCTCGCCCTCTCCCTTCATCTGCAGCGCGGCAGCAAAGCTCTTACCGCCGGGGCAAGCACATGCGTCCAGAACCCGCATCCCGCTCCTGAGCTCTGCGAGATCGACCGCCATGCGGGCGGCACGGTCCTGAATGTAGAACAAGCCGTCATCATAGCCGGGAAGCGAGCGGACAGCCGCGCCGGAAAGGCAAATGCAGCCGTCCGGGAAAGAAGGGAGCGCATAAGAAAAACCGAGGCGGTCAAGCGCGCGGCAATACTCGGCGGTGTCGATACGCAAGGTATTGAGCTGGATATCGAGCGAAGAAGGACGGTTGAAGGCTTCAAAGAGGGATTCACAAAAAGCATAGCCTTTTTCCTTCGTTATTCTTTCGGCAAGCCAGAGAGGCTCAGAATAGCGTGTTGCAAGATAGGAGGGCTCTCCCCTGCCCGGAACCTCCGGCAGCTTGTCTCTCGCTTCGGCAATTCGGCGCAAAACGGCGTTGACAAGTGAGCGGGCGCGCCCGACGCCGGATTTATCGCACAGGGCGACGGTTTCATGTACGGCGGCGCGGACCGGGATGCGGTCAAGCTGCATCATTTGGCATACGCCGAGGCGAAGAATGTCCAATACCCGCTTTTCAAGGAGTTCCGGACGCGTCGAACAAAAGCAGGATATCAAATAATCATAATACACGCTGTTCTGCAGCACGCCGAAAGCAAGCGCGGTGGCAAGCGCGGCGTCGCGTCTTTCAAGCTGCTGACTGCAAATGATCCCATCCGCAGCGGCGGACAGCCACGCGCCGTCCTTGCGGCAGCGCTCGAGGATCGCAAGCGCCGCTTCACGCGCGCTCATGCAAGGACCGTCCCTTCGGCGATCGGATGTCCGCGCAGATAGTCGGCCGCAGACATTCGCTTCTTCCCGGGAGCCTGGAGCTCGGTGATCCGAACGCCTTCCCCGCCGCCGCACGAGATCTCGAGTCCCTTCGCGTCAGCGTGCAAAACGGTGCCGGGCGAGGCGGAAGGATTTCCCTCGCCGTATTGTGCGGCAAATACGCGGACGACATCGTTTCCGAGTTTCATCGTCGCGACCGGCCAGGGCTGAAGCGCGCAGATCTGTTTGACGATCTCGCGCGCGGTGCGGCCGAAGTCGATCGGGCAGAGCGTCTTGTCGAGCATCTTCACATAGCTCGCGCGAGCGTGATCCTGCGGCGTGCGCGGCGCGCAGCCCGCTTCGATGTCATGCAGCGTGCGGGAAAGAAGAGCCGCTCCCATGGTCTTCAGACGATCGTACAGCTCGCCTGAGGTTTCGAATTCTCCGATCTGCGTCTTCTCGGAATAAATGATATCGCCTGTATCCATCTCGTTTGCGAGATACATCGTGGTGACACCGCTCTCCGGATCGCCGTTCATCACGGCCCATTGGATCGGTGCGGCGCCGCGGTATTTCGGCAGAAGCGAACCGTGAACGTTGACTGCGCCGTATTTCGGCAGCTCCAGCATCTCAGGCGGGAGGATCCGTCCGTAGGCGACGACGGCGAGAACATCCGGAGCGAGAGAACGGAGGATCTCAAGCGCAGTTCCGTCGCGCATCTTTTCCGGCTGGAAAACCGGGATGCCGTATGATAGGGCAAGTTCCTTGACAGGAGAGGCGCATAGCTCCATCCCGCGTCCTTTCGGCTTATCCGGTTGTGTAAAGACGCCGACGATCTCAAAGCCGTCCTCATGCAGTCTCTGCAACGATGCGGCGGCAAAATTCGGCGTTCCCATAAAGACGATGCGCATGACGTTACTCCTCAGTCTGTCCGTTTTCAAGTTCCTCCCGCGTCAGCATCCGCTCGCAGAGCGTGGTGAAGACAATACCGTCAAGATGGTCGATCTCATGGCAGAAACAGCGTGCGGTGAGGCCGGTGCCGGTGACGATGAAGCTCTCGCCGAAGCGATCCTGGGCTTTGACCGTTACCTCGAGCGGGCGCGTAACGATGCCGTACTCATCCGGAAAGCTCAAACAGCCCTCGGCTCCGCGCTGCTCGCCGGACGTGGATACGATCTCGGGATTGATGAGCTCGAGGATCTTTTCCTCCTCACCGTCGGGAACGTTCGTTTCGATCACGAGAACGGCGCGGCGCAGGATGCCGACCTGCGGCGCGGCAAGTCCGACGCCGCCGGAGGCAAGCAGCGTTTCCGTCATATCATCAAGCAGCTGATGAAGCCGTTCATCAAAGCTCTTGACGGGACGGCTCTTTTTATAGAGCGTGCTGTCTTCTTTTGTCAAAATGTATCTGGTAGCCATATGGTCATTCATCCTTTTTTAATCTGTCGGATCATGGTCGGCGTAAACGCTCACGCCTCGAAACCGCTTGTCGCTCCCGCATTCCGTTACGGCGGCGGCAAGTGTTTTGCGGATCGCGGCGGCGTCTGATCCAAGCATGGTCACACGGTAACGGAAGCGGTTGTTGACCTTTACTACGCCGAGCGGAGCGGGGCCGAGCACTGTGCATTCGGAGATCTCTTTTGCCGCCAGAGACAAAAGATCAAAAAGATATCGAACAGCCAACTCGACCTGCTCCTCTTTCTGACCGGAAGCAGTCAGCGTATAGCGCTCCACAACAGGAGGCGCGTTCTGCAGACGCCGCAGTTTGATCTCAGACTCATAAAAATCCTTGTAGTTCTGCTGAGCCGCTTGCAGGATCGTCTGATTCTCGGGCGTAAAGGTCTGGATCACCGCGCGGCCGGGCTTTTCGCCGCGTCCGCTGCGCCCAACGACCTGGGTGATCAGAGAAAACGTCCTCTCACCCGCGCGATAATCGCCGGAATACAGGCTTTGATCGGCACAGAGCACGCCGACGAGCGTCACATTCTCGAAATTGAGCCCTTTGGTGACCATCTGCGTCCCTATCATGATGGGGATCTTCTCGTCGCGGAAGCGGTCGAGCAAACGCTCATGTGAGCCGACGGGCGTCACCGTGTCGGTATCCATGCGAAGGATCTCGGTTCCGGGAAAAAGCTCTCGAAGCTCGTCTTCGACATGCTGCGTGCCGCTGCCGACGAACCTCAGCTCTCCGCCGCAGTCGGGGCAGAATGCGGGAAGGCGCTGGGAATAGCCGCAGTAATGGCACATCAGCCGCTTGCGTGCGCTGTGATAAGTCAGCGAAACGCTGCATTTCGGGCAGCGGAATGTGTAGCCGCACTCCCCGCATCCGACAAGCTTGCTGGCGCCTCGCCGATTTAGAAAGAGGATGCTCTGCTCTCCCCTGTCGATATTCTCGCGCAGCTCGTCCCGGAGGAACGTACTGATGTCGCCGCCGTTTCCGCGGCGGAGCTCACGCTTCATATCCACGATCTGTACAGAGGGCAGAAGCTGCTCATTATAGCGTTCCGGCAGCTCGAAATAATGATAACTGCCGCTGCGCGCTTTATGCATGCTGCTGATCTCCGGCGTCGCTGAGCCCAGCAAGAGGAGCGAACCGGATTTGGCGCAGAGATACTTTGCGACCTCGCGCGCATCGTAACGGGGAGCATTTTCGGATTTATAGGTCTCCTCCTGCTCCTCATCGATGATCATGATACCAAGCTTTTCAACGGGAGCGAAAACCGCGCTTCTCGTGCCGATCACAAGGCGCGCTTCGCCGCGCTTGACGCGTTTCCACTCGTCATAGCGCTCTCCGACGGAAAGCGAGCTGTGCAGTACTGCGACCTCGTCGCCGAAGCGGGCGGAAAAAGCAGCCAGCATCTGCGGTGTGAGCGCGATTTCCGGCACGAGCAGCACCGCGCAGCGTCCAGCGCGCAGCACCTCGTCGATGAGGCGCATATACACGCTGGTCTTTCCGCTGCCGGTCACGCCGAAGAGCAGAGCCGCGCTGGCCTTGTCCTGCCGCAAAAGCGCATGAAGGCCGCGGAAGGCCTGCTCCTGCGAGTCGTTGAGCTGCGGAAGAGGAAGCCGCTCCTGCGTCTTATAATCAGGTCGGCGGTATATCTCGCGCTGAGAGAGGATCACGGCGCCGCACTTGACGAGCGCATTGAGCGAGGGACGCTTGGCGCCGGTATGAAGAAGCATATCGTGTACCGGCAGCGATTCGAAGCAGCACAGGAGTTCAAGCAATGCGGACTGCTGCGGAGAGCGGAGCCTCTTTGCCTCAAGGAACGCTTCCGCCTCGTCGCTTGAGATCGCAAGCGAAGCGATCTCGACCGTCTTGTCCGTGCTGCGGCGTTTTCCGTCGCGCTTGAACCACAATCCGGCCGGCAACATAGCCCGTACGGCCTCGTAGACCGTACAGAAAAAGCGTTCGCGCATAAACAGTGCCAGCTTGACCTGTGACTCTGTAAGCACGTTTTCGCGGTCAAGAACGCTGACAATGGATTTGAGGGAAGCGTATTCACTCGAATCGCGCAGCGCGAGCACGATGCCCTCACAGCTCCGGTTTCCCTTCCCGAAGGGGACGATCACGCGGGTTCCGACCGCGACGGCGGAAACCATATCCCCAGGAACAAGATAATCGTAGGGCCTGTCTATGCTGTATGTGGCGGCGGAGACCGCTATTTTCGCAATACAGATCGGCACCGCAGACACTCCTCGGGTCAGATTCGGATCACTTCTTGATCGCGAGCTTGCCGGTATAGACCTCGTCGATCGCAGAGGAGACGGGCTTTCTCTCAAGAGGGACGCCGCTTTCTTCTGCGTTGGACGCGATGACGCGCGCACGGCGAGCGACCAGATTAACGAGTTGGTAACGGCTGCCGATCTTATCAACAAGCTCGGCTACAGGGGGATAAAGCATCATTTCGATATTCTCCATTCTGCCGCGGCGCGGCAAAGATTTTTAACAAGGGTTCAGACCTCCGCGAGCTTATAGCTGCGGTAAGGATATCTGCATTTTTCCGCTTTCAGGATCGCGTTGAGCTCCTGAGCGGCTTCATCCAAATCGTCGTTGATGATGATATAGTCGTAAAAGTCGGCCTCGCCGTATTCTTCCCGGGCGCGGATCAGACGGCCTTCGATCGTCTCGGCGCTGTCCGTCCCGCGAAGGATCAGCCTCTTTTTCAGTTCCTCGAGCGTGGGCGGGATGATAAAGATCTTGACGGCCTCGGGCATCTTAACGCTGACCTGGCGCGCACCCTGCACTTCAATATCGAGAAACACGTTCTTCCCTTCGGCGAGCTTGTCCTCTACAAAACGGCGCGGTGTGCCGTAAGAATTTCCGACGTAAGTCGCGTGCTCAAGAAGCTCGTCATCCGCGACCATCTTGTCGAAGCGCTGCTGGTCAATAAAGAAGTATTCCTTTCCGTCCTGTTCGCCGGGCCGTGCCTTTCGTGTCGTGACGGAGATGGAGAAGCATGCGTCGTCTCTGCCCTCGATCGCGCGAAAGACAACAGAGGATTTTCCGGCACCCGACGGTCCGGAAATTACGATCAGTCTGCCATTTTCCTTCATGTTACTACTGTCCGTTTCTTTTTTATTCTTCAGCCCGCTGCGCCAGCGTCTCAGGCGGAAGCGAGGAGAGGATCAGATTGCCGCTGTCCGTTACGATCACGGACTTTGTGCTTCGGCCGAAGGAGGCGTCGATCAGCAGCCCGCGGTCGCGTACGTCCTGGATCATACGCTTGATCGGTGCGGATTCCGGCGAGACGATCGATACGATCCTGTCCGCCGAAACAAGGTTTCCGAATCCGATGTTGATAAGCTTCATCTTTGGGGCCTCACTCTATATTCTGTATCTGCTCACGGATCTTCTCGATCTCGGATTTCAGTTCTACGACAAGATGGGCAATGTCGGAATTCTGGCACTTCGACCCGATCGTGTTCGCCTCGCGATTGAATTCCTGAATCAGAAAATCGATCTTGCGGCCGATCGGTGAGGCGCCGGAAAGCATGGAACGAAGCTGAGACATGTGACTGCGCAGGCGGACCGTTTCCTCGTCGACCGCAATGCGGTCGGCGTAGATCGCCGCCTCTGCGAGGATGCGGTTCTCATCTACGTCGGCGGAAGTGAGCAGCTCGCTCATTTTCTCACGAAGTCGATTTCGATAGGCCTCGACGGTTTTGGGAGATTCCTGCTCGATGGTTGAAACCAGAGAAGAAATCGTCTCAAGCTTGTCCATAACGTCGGAGCACAGCTTTTTGCCCTCGCGCAGGCGCATCGCGTCGAAGTCCGCAAGAGCTTGCTCCGTAACGGCTGCAATGCCCTCGCTGATGGCATCCGCGTCCAGTTCCTTCTTTTCGACGCTCAGGATATCCGGAAAACGGCTGGCGGAAACAGCGGTGAGATCGCAGTCCAGACCGTATTCATCGGAGATATGGCGTATGGCCTCGACATAACCGCGAAGGAGCGACTCGTTTACCTTTACGTTCATTCCATCTGCGCGGGAACTGTCAACATTGATGAACACGTCGACTTTGCCGCGGCTGATATGACGCCCGACCGCGGATTTTACCGCCTCCTCGGCAAAAAGGAAGCTCCTCGGCATGCGGACCGAGACATCTTGATAACGGTTATTGACGCTTTTGACTTCTACGCTGATTTCAAGCTCGCCGACAGCGCCTTTTGCGCTGCCGAAGCCGGTCATGCTTTTGATCATGTCATCCTCCGTTGCTTATTCAAGAACCTTGATGATGTCGTAGCTGATGTTCTTTTTCTTTTTCCCGCGCTGCGTCGCGACAAGGATAAGCGCTCCGAGAGCCAGTCCGAGAAAGCTGCATAAAATGCAGATCCCCTCCTTCGCTCCGGCGAGATAGGCCGCGGTGTAGCCGCAAAGAAACAGGACCAGCGGCATTACATAGACGAGAAAGATCGCGCAGAAGACGGCCGAGGTCTTGCTCTCGATCAAAACACGCTGTCCGGGCTGCGCCGAGATTTGATTTTTGGCGAGCGCTTTGACTTCGCTTTGCAGCATGCAGCTCTCACAGCTGCCGCAGTTCCCGCCGCACGCGGTCATGCGCGTGACGGCGACTTCCGCCATTTCGTGCGCCAGGAGCCTCACGACGATGCCTTCCTGTGTCATTCCTTATCCTTTCTTTATGACGATATTGATCGTGTAGTGGTCGATCGCGCCGACGTCCGTAAAGCCGTCGACCTGAATCTTGACCTCGGGAAGCAGCTGCCCCGTCGTGGTGTTGTAATCCTTCAGATCCGCCACGACGCGGATATTGTCGCTTCTGACTTCCTGAAGCTGCTCGGGCGTGCCGCGCAGCGTGACTTTAAGGCTTTCGGTGAGAATGTCCACACTATAGCCGTCCGTGACGTTCGTATAAATCATATTATCGCGGCTGACCGAGAAATCGCGCGTTTCGAGCCCGACGATCTCGATTTTTACATTGGCCTCCGTGATGCCGGAGAGATTCTTCAGCCCGTCGTCATATTTGATGAGATAGGTGTCGCTGAATGTAGAAGAAAAATCCCTGAGGTCGATGGTCGCGAGCGAGATTTTGTTGATCGAGGAAAGGACCGCGGAATCTCCGGCCAGCGTGATCGATTTCGGTTCGATCGTGTATTTTACGTTTTCTTCCGATGCACCGGCGCCGGGGATCAAATTGATGTCCAGCGGGATCTCCTTCACCTCGAGGATACGGATCGTCGCCTTGACCGTGTCCTCGGAAAAGCTCAAACCGGTCGTTGAACACTCGTCCCCTTCTTCGTTGAGCAGAACATAGGGTGAGGCAGCGGAATAGGTGCTGTTAATCTCCTGCGAGCCGAATTCTACCCATGCGCGCGAGATGTCCTTCAAATAGGTCTCAGGTCCGTAGATCGTGATCGTGGAGGGCTCGAACTCCGGCGCTTCGGCCGTGAAGCCCTCCGCCACGCTTCCTTCAAAGCTGCCGACGACGGGGACGACCTTCTTCGTCTGCGCAGAGACCATAAAGTTCACAGTCTCGGGCGTTTTGGAGCGGACTTTGACGTTGCTCGTATCGGTGCCGTCCGGAAATTTTACGGTATACTGCATGGAGGTAAAAGCCGACTGGGTCAGCTTGCTGACATCGATCTGTGCGATAAGATCATTTGAGCTCCAGCGTCCGACGATACGGCGCGGTCCGGAAACCTCAACTGTGACGGTGCTGGTGCTGGGATCGATCACTACCATGTTCCGGGAGTTCAGAAGGATGTCCTCGCCGACAAAATCCACGCGAACGCCGCGGAAAGTCTGTTGATACTCCTCCGACTCCTGTCCGGTGATATAGATCCAGAGACTAACCGAGGCAAGCAGCGCGATAACAAGCCAAAACGCCTTGCTGTTATACAGCTTCGTCATGATGTTCGTCTTTTTCATTCCGATTCCCCTTCAAGAGCTTGTTCAAGAACTGCTTGAAGCCATTCGGCTTCTTCTCCGTTTCCTCGGTGATCAGCTCGGTGCGAAGAAGGCGCTCGAGCGTCGCTGCGTTCAGGTGACGCTTGAGCATGCCGTCGATCGCAACCGAGATCGATCCCGTCTCCTCGGAGACGATGACCACGACCGCGTCGGACTGTTCGCTCAAACCGATGCCGGCGCGATGGCGCATGCCGAGATCCTTCCTCAGGTTCGT
>CAMVJF010000042.1 GCA_947167725.1 uncultured Clostridia bacterium
CGTCAGCACGGGCTGGGTAAAGAAGCCGACGGCGCCGTTCTCCTCCTTCTTCTCGGCGAGGTCGAGCTGGATGGCGAAGTTGTGGGCGTTGACGTTCAGCGCGCCGAAGATGTGGAAAGGCTCGCTGAGCACCGCGCGGTTGAGGCTGTCGACGAACTTGATGAGCTTGCGCGAGTTGAAGTTGTAGACGCTTTTGACTTCGTCGCGGCTTGCGGCCGGAACCGGGTCGCCGGTCACAAGGAGCACGTTCTCAATGCCCTCGGCGCTCAGCCCGAGCAGCAGCGCCTGAGTCGCGTTGAGATTGCGGTCGCGGCAGGTCATGTGCGGGATGGCCTGGATGCCGAGCTCCCGACGGATCTTGCAGGCCATGAGGCTCGAGTCGATGCGCGCACGCGCCACCGGGCAGTCCGCGACGGTGATGACGTCCGCGCCGCTGTCGCGCAGCTCGCGCGCCCCGGCCATGAAGCGGCTGACGTCCGCCTCCGCGGGCGGATCGAGCTCGACGGCGAAGGGGCGGCGCGACGGATCGCACAGCGCGTCCCAGAAGGGATCGTAGCGCTTTTCCTTCTTCTCCCGCGCGCGGCGCTCGGTCGGATAGGGCACATAGGCCGGGACCTTCGAGCGCAGCGCCCGCGCGGCCGCGGCGATATGCTCCGGCGTCGTGCCGCAGCAGCCGCCGACGATCTGCGCGCCGAGGCTGTGGAGGATCGCGATCTGCGCGGCGAAGTATTCCGGGTCGCCGTCGTAGTAGGTGCGGTTGCCTCGCACCGTGGGATAGCCCGCGTTCGGCATGACGGAGAACAGGCCGTCCACCGCGCCGATATTGCGTTTGAGCTCGACCATCTGGCGGCCGCCGGAAACGCAGTTGAGCCCCACGGCATCGATGTAGGCGTCATCCGCCGCGGCGCGGCAGAGCTCGCCGATCAGCCGTCCGTCGCGGGTGAAGCCGTCGGGCTGGGCGGCGAAGGAGACGAGGACAAAGGCCTCGGGGTCGGCGTTCTTGATGTACTTCGCGATCTCATGGAGATAGAGCTCGCTGCCGATCGTTTCAAACAGGAAGTGCCGCGCGCCGAGCGCGAGGAACTCCTTGACGATGAAATAATATTCTTCGAGCAGGTCCGTATCGTCGCGCGCGTCGATCGGGCCGATGTCCGCGAAAACATAGGCCGAATCGCCGGCGGCGCGGCTCGCGATCAGCCAGCCCTCGCGCAGGATGGCCGTGCAGTCCTTCTCGGCGAAGTTCTGGCGGTTGGCGCCGTAGGTGTTGGTTTTGATGGCGGCGCAGCCCACCTCGAGATAGGCGCGGTGGATTGCCTCGACCTCGCCGGGAGCACTCAGGTTCGCCCATTCGCAGTCGCGGTGGCTTGTGCGGTTGCGCGAGGCGTAATAGGTGCCCATGCCGCCGTCGAAGAGCAGCACGCCGTTTTCCTTGATATAGTTTCTGATCTCTTTCATCCCAGCACCTGCTTTGCGATATCCGCGCTCTGTTTGGCGTCCCGTGCGTAATAGTCCGCGCCGATCTGCGCGGCGTAATCCGCCGTCAGCACCGCCCCGCCGACCATGACGCGGCAGTCATGCCCGCTGCGGCGCAGCGCGGCGATGGTCTCGGCCATGCTCGGGACGGTGGTCGTCATCAGCGCCGAGAGCCCGACGAGCCGGATCTCCTCGCGCACCGCGGTCTCGACGATCTTCTCCGGCGGCACGTCGCGTCCGAGGTCGATCACGGTGTAGCCGTAGTTCTCGAGCACGACGCGCACAATGTTCTTGCCGATATCGTGCAGATCGCCCTGGACGGTCGCAAGCAGGATCTTGCCCTTTGAGAGCTTCTGTCCGCCGCGCCTGGCGATGCTTTTCTTGACGATCTCGAAGCCCTCGCAGGCCGCGTTCGCGGCGTTGATGAGCTGCGGAAGGAAGATCTCCCCGCGCTCGTAGCGCTCGCCCACCCGGTCGAGCGCCGGGATCAGCAGATGGTCCACGACCTCGAGCTCGCTCATGCTCTCGAGCGCGCGGCGCGTCAGCTCCGCGGTCTCCTGCCTGAGGCCGCGCATCACGCTCCCGGCAATCGTCATCTCGCGCGGCGCCTTGTCCTCCTCCGCCCGCTTCTGCGCCTCGGGAGAGGCAAAGCGACGGATATAGGCCTCGCTGTCCCGGTCCTCGCCGGAGAGCACGCGGAAGGCCGCGACCGCGTCCATGATGGCGCGCTGGTTGGGATTGATGATCGGCAGGTCCAGCCCCGCGTAGAGCGCCTGGGTGAGGAAGCTCGCGGTGATCGTCTCGCGCGAGGGAAGGCCGAAGGAGATATTGCTCACGCCGAGCACGGTGTGCAGCCCCAGCTCCTCCGTGACGCAGCGCACGGCGCGCAGCGTCTCGGCCGCCTGTTCCTGCTGGGCGGAGACCGTGAGCGTGAGGCAGTCGATGAACACGTCCTCCGCCGGGATGCCGTAAGACAGCGCGGCGTCGCGGATGCGGCGGGCGACGGCGGTTCTCGCCTCCCAGCTCTGCGGGATGCCCGTCTCGTCCATGCACAGGCCGATCACGGCCGCGCCGTATTTTTTGCACAGCGGCAGGATGCTCTCGAGCACCGCCGCCTTGCCGTTGACGGAGTTGACGATCGCCTTGCCGTTATAGATCCGCAGTCCGGCCTCGAGCGCGGCGGGATCGGAGGAGTCGAGCTGCAGCGGCAGATCGCAGACCTCCTGGATCGCCCGTACGGTATCGCGCATCATCGCGCGCTCGTCGAGGCCCGGGAGGCCCACGTTCACGTCGAGGATATCCGCCCCGGCCTCCTGCTGTTCGATGGCGCGCGCGGCGATATAGTCGAGATCGCGCTCGCGCAGCGCCTGCTGGAAGCGGGGCTTGCCGGTGGGATTGATGCGCTCTCCGATCACCCGTACGCCGCCGAGCTCCGCGACCGCCGTCGCCGAGCACACGCCGCGGCGCGGGGGCGCCGTCCTCTTCGCGGGGCGCAGCTCCCGCGTCACTTCACTCAGCGCGCGGATGAAGTCCGGCGTCGTGCCGCAGCAGCCGCCGAGCAGACAGGCCCCGAGCGCCGGAGCGTCGCGCATCACGGAGGCGAAGTCCCCGGGCGTGACGGCATAGGCCCCCGTGGCCGGATCGGGCAGCCCGGCGTTGGGCTTTACGATCAGCGGCAGATCGGTCCATTCGCGCAGCTCCCGCAGCAGCGCGAGCTGTTCGCGCGGGCCGAGCCCGCAGTTGAAGCCGAGCGCGTCGACGCCGAGGCCGGAGAGCGTCAGCGCCATGGTGGGCACGGTCACGCCGACGAAGCTGCGGCCGCTCGCCTCGAAGGTCATCGTGACCCACACGGGCAGGCTGCAGTTCTCCTTTGCTGCGAGGACGGCTGCGCGCACCTCGGCAAGGTCGCTCATCGTCTCGATGACGACGAGGTCCGCCCCGGCCTCCGCTCCCGCCGTGATCATTTCCCGGAAGGTCTCGTAGGCGTCGTCGAAGCTGAGGTCGCCCAGCGGCTCGAGCAGACGGCCGATCGGCCCGATATCGAGCGCGACAAGGGTGTCCTCCTTCGCTGCCGCACGTGCGCAGCGCACGCCCGCGGCGCAGAGCTCGGCCGCGTCGTGGCCGCAGCCTGCGATCTTGTAACGGTTCGCGCCGAAGGTATTCGTGTAGATGACGCGGCTGCCCGCTTCGACGTAGCGGCGGTGAACGGCGCTCACGCGCCCCGGCTGCGTCAGGTTCCACAGCTCCGGCAGCTCGCCGGCGCGCAGCCCCTCGGCCTGGAGCATCGTGCCCATCGCGCCGTCGAGGATCACGATTTCAGAATAATCCACAGCTTTTCCCATCCTTTCGAAACGCGCAGCTCTCCCGGCGCGGGCAGCTCGCGCAGCCGCCGCCTCTCCGCGGCTGGGGCCGGTCGGACACGCCGACGAGCGCCGTCACGGATTTCTGCGGCAGCATCAGACAGCTCTCCGAGAGGCTGACGCCGATGCGGCGGCTCACGTCCAGCGCCCGAAAAAAAGGGATCTGGTCCGTGAGCGGCATATCGCCGTAGCCGGGAGAAAAGCGCTCGGTCAGATGCGCGGGCGCGAGCACGGCGGCGAGGTCGGCGCAGAGATTGTCGCAGACGTTCTCGATCGCGGCGCTGCCGGCCGCGTCGAGGAGCATGGCCTCGGCCATATCCCGGCTCCGGGCGCGGCGGGAAAGGGCGTCGGCCTCCGCGCCGAGGGTCGCGGCCATCAGGATCACGCTTTTGCAGTCCGCGAGCAGGACGCGGATATCCTCCCCGCCCGGGCGGTAGGCGCAGCCGGAGAGCGTGCCGTCCGGGAGCAGGTCGAAGAGCCTCCACACCGCGCGCGGCCGCGCCGTTTGCATCATACGCTCCGTGCAGCGCGCGATCTGCTCGCTCTCCGCCTCAGACAGCTCGCCGCCCCGGTAGCTCAGATAACGCAGCAGCTCCGCGCGGTCGATCCGCGTCAGCCGTGCTTCCATCTCTCCGCCCCCTCCCGTCGTGCGTACAGCGGCACAGTATAATAAAATAATTATAAAAAAACCGCGGGGGCTTGTCAATTCCCCCCGCATGAAGGCGGCAGGCACCGGCCGATCCTCAGCCCTCGTCCTCCGTCCCCTCGATATACAGCTCCTCGGCGTCCCGCTGCGCGCCGATCAGGATCGCTTTGGCACGCGCCGCGTCGCCGCGCTCCAGCGCCTCGATCGCAGCGGTGATGCGATGAAAGAGCAGGCAATACATTTTCCTGAACATTTTTTCTCCGTTTATGCGTCATTGTTGCGTCATTTTCCCTTTCGACTATATAATGACGCTAAACTTTTGTCAACACTTCGTCATGGAGGTTGGCATTATGACAGACAACAAATCCCGCTTTACGCTTCGCGTGGAGCCGGAGCTGCTGGAGAAGCTCGGCTATGTTGCGGAATACGAGGGCCGTACCAAGAATCGGGAGCTGGAACAGCTGATCAAGCGCCGCATCCGCGAATTCGAGGCCGAACACGGAGAGATCCCGACGCCGTAACGGCGCGGCAGCCGCGAAACACGAGCGATCAATGCCGGAAGAGCCGCCCCCGACGGGGGCGGCTCTTCCGTGTTAGTTCGCGCAAAAGCACACCGGCAGAGAACTCGACAAAAATGAATTGTTAAGCTCTTCTGCTACCAGACTGCCGCTCATCTGTTACATCGTATACTTGGATATCATGGTCTTGGGCATACTGTGTGCGGTAATGATAGTAAAGATCCCTGATGCGGTATAGTTTTTCACTGTTCGGATCACCGTAAATCTCTGCCAACTCCTGAAAACTTGGAAATGATGAATAATAGTTATCATCAAGCTTTTCGATTTCTCGAATGATCGACATGACGTCCCGGTTTTCATAGGCATCAATATTGTCAGCCCGAAGGGCGATCAAGACCGTCCGTTGTGTATCATGAACAGGTTCCGAATCACGGAGCCAGTCTCTTTCCGTGCGGTAGAGCGTTCTGTTCAGCAGTTTTTGTGTTTCTTCTGAAAGCTCCAGAAATCCTTCCATGCCGAGCCTCACATCTCGGAGCAGTTTCCCGCGTCCTTCCTCGTGCGGGATGGTCAGAAACACTTTTTCGCTTCCACTCTTTTGAAGAACGCTGACCAGATCATCGACCTCGTGAACGTTCTCATCCGTCAGCGGTATCCCTGTTGTAAAAGGAAGTTGGGACGCTTTTGCGGCCCGCATCATCCTCAGATTCAGTTCAAAATCGCCTTTTCTTCCTGCAAAGCGGTCATGATAGTCCGAAAGGCCGTAAAGAGTAAAATTCAACTGCTTTATTCCTTCGTCATGCAGCATTTCCATCAGCTCAATGCATTCCGTGTCGTCGCGCATTTTCATGCCGTCACACTGCAGGAAATCTGCTGTCGGTCCTCCCAGCCTGCGAAGGGTGCGAATGGCGCCCTTAAGGTCGGTGTGCTCCATCGAATATCCGAAAGAAAACCCTCTTTTGATCTCCGGTTGCCGCTCTCTCAGCTCATCCAACAATCGTTCCGCTAACCTGACGCTGCGATCCCAGTCAGCTCCTTCAACCTTCCCATTCCATGATAAAAGACAGTACCTGCAATAATTGCAGCAAGGCACACATAAGCTATGAATCAATACAGATGTTGTTTTCATAATAAGATTCCCCCGACAAATCACGGTCTATTGAGATGATTGAGATGATTATACACTATCCGCCCCGGCCGAACAACAAGAAAACCTCCCTTGTCCTGCAGATAAAAGAGGTTCCTTTTCTGGCACGCCGTAAGGGATTCGCATGCATTTCTTTTTCGCCGCGCGGGTGGCGAAAAAGAAATAAATGTATCGACCAGTTTTTGAACTGGTCGATGAAAGCCCCACCGGGGCTTTCGGACATGATTCGAATCCCTTACTTCTGCTGAAATGTGCCAGAAGAGCCACCCCTGATGGGGGCGGCTCTTTTGTGTTTGCTTTACACTAAAGATGCCGCTTCCCTATACAAAATCAAAACCCAGCACAGCGGAACGCCGAAGTTGTCGACGAGGCGCAAAGCACCCGTGCGGTTTTGATTTTGAGAGGAGGAGCGACGAAGTGAATGAGCGATAGCGTTTGCTTTGAAAAAGAAAACGCCGTCGCGAACGATACGAAGTCCGCGACGACGTGGCACGCCATAAGGGATTCGCATGCATTTCTTTTTCGCCGCGCGGGTGGCGAAAAAGAAATAAATGTATCGACCAGTTTTTGAACTGGTCGATGAAAGCCCCACCGGGGCTTTCGGACATGATTCGAATCCCTTACTTCTGCTGAAATGTGCCAGAAGAGCC
The DNA here is from genome assembly GCA_947167725.1 of uncultured Clostridia bacterium. Classification (GTDB taxonomy): domain Bacteria; phylum Bacillota; class Clostridia; order Oscillospirales; family Oscillospiraceae; genus Limivicinus. The sequence continues at coordinate 6,792 of CAMVJF010000042.1, forward strand.
ACCCCCGATGGGGGTGGCTCTTCTGGCACGCCGTAAGGGATTCGAACCCCTGACCTTCTGGTCCGTAGCCAGACGCTCTATCCAGCTGAGCTAACGGCGCATCTGTATCCGTCTCTCGACGGCTTTGCTATATTAGCACAGCTTGGATGGGATTGCAAGACTTTTTTCGTCTTCCCGCGAAAAAACTTTACCAGGTCATGTTCTTCGAGACCGAATCGGCCAGATCGCCGATCACATGCGCGACAGCGCTCTTGACGTTCGGCCGTCTGCGGCGCATCAGCCCCGACGCGGCTGCTCCGGCCGCGAGCCCGACGGCAAGTCCGATCATCAGATCCGTGTTTTTCATCTTTCTCCTCCTCTGCCGCGCCCGAAAGGACGGACGCTCGTTTCATCCATAGTATGCGCCGCTTTTGCGGCGCGCGCCGCGTGTAAATACTGGAAAAGAAAATGGCCGGCGGCGAAAAAGGTAACACAAAATTCATTGATAGAGGCGGTGCGGTTGTGCTAAAATAAGATGATACATAAATGCAAAGGAAGGAGGCGGAGCATGAGCGTCAAGATCCTGGCCGTGGGCGACGTGTGCGGCGAGCCCGGGCTGAGCTTCCTCAACAACCGTCTCAAAAAGTACCGTGAGGAGCGCGGCATCGACTTCGTCGTCGTCAACGGCGAGAACGCCAACGTCGTGGGCATCACGCCCAAGCAGGCCGATCTGATCCTGCGCGCGGGCGCCGACGTCGTCACGCTCGGCAACCACACCTGGACGCGGACCGAGCTGCGCCCTTATCTCGAGGAGCGCCGCCGCATCCTGCGCCCCGCGAACTTCGCGCCCCAATGCCCCGGCAAGGGCATCGAGGTCTACGAGACGGCCTTCGGCGACGTGTGCGTGCTCAATCTGATGGGCCGCTTCACGCTCGATGTCAACACCGACAACCCCTTCGTCATCGCCGACGGCTTCATGGCCGAGATCAGGGAGAAGATCATCCTCGTCGATTTCCACGCCGAGGGCACGAGTGAGAAGCGCGCGATGGGCTTTCTGCTCGACGGCCGCGCGAGCGCGGTCTGGGGTACGCACACCCACGTGCAGACCTCCGACGCGCAGGTGCTGCCCAAGGGGACGGGCTATATCACCGACCTCGGCATGACCGGCTCGGCGCAGTCTGTGCTCGGCATCGACCCGGAGCAGAGCATCGGCAAGTTCATGGGCGATCCCCCGCGGCGCTATGAGTCTGGCAAGGGCGCGGCCAAGATGGAAGGCTGCCTCTTCGAGATCGACCCCGAGACCGGCCGCTGCCTCTCGGCGGAAGGGGTGAGGCTGACATGAGCGCGATCCGTATCCTGCACACCGCCGATCTGCATCTCGACTCCCCCTTTGAGGGGCTCGGCGCCAGCAAGGCCTCGCTGCGCCGCGGCGAACAGCGCGAGCTGCTCGGCCGCATTGCGGACGCGGCGATCGCCGAGCAGGTCGATCTCGTGCTTTTCGCCGGCGACCTGCTTGACAGCGACAATAGCTTTTACGAGACGGGCGAGGAGCTCATGCGTTCGCTGCGGCGCATCCCTGTCCCGGTCTTCATCGCCCCCGGCAACCACGATTATTTCTCCGAGCGTTCGCCCTATTCGCGGCTGAAGCTGCCGGAGAACATCCATATTTTCACCTCCGGCCGCATCGAGCACTACGATCTGCCGGATCTCGGTGCGCGCGTCTACGGCGCGGCCTTCACCGAGCGGCGCAGCGCGCCGCTGCTGCGCGGCTTTACCGCTCCGCGCGAGGAGGGCGTGACGAACATCCTCTGCCTTCACGGCGATCTCGGCGCGCGCGATTCCGTTTACAGTCCCATCAGCGAGGACGAGCTCGCCGCGAGCGGCATGGACTATGCCGCCCTCGGCCACATTCACAAGGCGAGCGGCCTCTGCCGCGCGGGGAAGACCTGGTATTCCTACCCCGGCTGCCCGGAGGGGCGCGGCTTCGACGAGACGGGCGAGAGGACGCTGAGCATCGTCGAGCTCGACGGCGAGAGCTGCGCGCTGCGCACGCTCTCCGTCGCCTCGCGGCGCTATGAGATCCTCGACGTGGATGTGACCGGCTCCGAGCCGCTGCTCGCCATCCACACGCAGCTGCCCGACGAGACGATCCGCGACATCTACCGCATCGTCCTGCGCGGCGAAACGGATACGACGCCCGATCTCGGACGGCTGCGCGAGAATCTCGGCGAATTCTTCTTCGAGCTGCAGCTGCGCGATGAGACGCATCTGCGCCAAAGCGTGTGGGACAAGGCCGGCGACGATTCGCTGCGCGGCCTGTTTCTCTTCAAGCTGCGCGAGCGCTATGACGCCGCGCGGAGCGACGAGGAGCGCCTGCATATCGAGCAGGCCGCCCGCTGGGGCCTCGCCGCGCTCGACAACCGCGAGGAGGTGAGACGCCATGATGATCCGTAAGCTGACGGCCTCCTTCGGAAAGCTTGAAAACGAGAGTCTGAGCTTCCATGACGGGCTGAACGTCATCCACGCCCCGAACGAGAGCGGCAAATCCACCTGGTGCGCCTTCATCCGCGCGATGCTCTACGGCGTGGATTCCGGCGAACGGGCTCGCGGCGGCTACATCCCGGACAAGCAGCGCTACGCTCCCTGGTCCGGCGCCCCGATGGAGGGGCAGATGGAGCTGACGGCGGATCGCTGCGACATCACGCTCACGCGTACGACGAAGTCCAAGGGCGCCCCGATGCGCGAGTTTTCCGCGACCTATACCGGCACGAGCGTGCCCGTCGAGGGCATGACCGGGCAGAACGCGGGCGAGCAGCTCACGGGCGTTTCCCGCGACGTATTCCGCCGCAGCGCCTTCATCGAGCAGGGCGCGATCGCCGTCTCCGGCAGTCCCGATCTTGAGCGCCGCATCAACGCCATCGTCTCCACCGGCGAGGAGGGCAGCTCGTACAGCGAGGCCGACGCGCGCCTGCGCGTCTGGCAGCGCAAGCGGCGCTACAACCGCCGCGGCATGCTCCCGGAGCTTGAGAGCAGGATCGACAGCTCCCGCCGTCTGCTGGAGGATATGGACGGCTCGGTCGAGCACATCAAGGGGCTCGAGAAGCGTCTCGAGCAGACGCGCGAGGAATGCCGCCGTCTCGAGACCGAGGTGACCGAGAGCCGCAAGCGCCAGCGGCGCGAATCCATCGAAACGCTCAACCGCGGACGCAGCGCGCTCGCCGAAGCGAGCGCCGAGCACGACGCGGCGATGGAGCGCCTTTCGGAGTGCCGCGAGGAGCTGCGCCGCAGTCCCTTCGGGGACGGCGAGCTGCACAGCACCGAGGAAAAGCTCTCCGCGGATCTTGAAAAAATGGCGGAGCTCAAGGAGGTCTGCAAAAAGAAGACCAGCCCGCTGCCGATGATCCTGTTTTTCCTGCTGACCGCCGCGGGCGTCACGCTGTACACCGCGTTTCATTCCCTTGTCTATATCATCGCCGCGGGCGTCTTTCTCATCGCGGCCGTCGTGTTCCTCACCTTCTACATGAAGGCCAAGCAGACCGCAGCGCTTGCCTTTGACGAGCGGCGCGCGCTGCTCCGTCAGTACGGCGTCTCCCACGCCTCCGAGCTCTCCCGCGCGCTGGAGGATTATCGCAGACTCTACGCCGCGTCCCGTGCGGCCGAGGACGCGGAGCGCGCCACGCGCGAGCGCTACGAGCAGACGCGGCGCACGCAGGAGAAGCTTGAGGAGACGGCGCTGGCGGATCTCGACTTTGTTTCCGGCAGCTCTCCCGCCGCGCGGCTGGGGCGCGAGCTGAACGGCAAACGCGCCGAGGCCGAGCACCTCTCCGCCCAGATCGCGACGCTCAAGGGCCGTCTCTCGGCCATGGGCGACACGATGGTGCTGCGCAGCGAGCTCGGCACGATGGAGGA
>CAMVJF010000043.1 GCA_947167725.1 uncultured Clostridia bacterium
GGGCGTAGGGGATAGAGGTCGTCCTGCCGGAGCTCAGGTTTTCCACCACAAACTTGTCCTCGTAGAATTTCGTGATGCAGTTTGCGTCGCGGCCGTAAGCGGCTCGGTTCTTGCGGAACTCGGCGGAGGCCTGCATGTTCGGCAGATAGTAGGCGAAGAGGCCGAGCAGCGCAGCGCAGATGACCGGCGCGATCAGACCGGCGGGATAGCCGGCGATCGCGGCGCGCACGCCATTGAAAAGGTAGGCGGCGCCGATGACGATCGCGGCGGCGGTAAAGACGGGGTTGCGGCTGCAGCGGTTCATGGCGAGCAGCGCGGCGCGGTCGAGCGTACAGCAGTTTTCATATTTCACTTCCATCGTATCAGCCCTCCCGCTCGAAGAATTTCATGCCGCGCGGCACGATCAGCCTTACCGCGCCGGGCAGAAGACACATCTCGGCCCGCGTGGTGTAAAGCGCCTCGCCGTCGAGGTTGATGACGTTCTCCTCGTCGAAGTCGATCGTGATCTCGCGTCCCTTGAGATGGGTGATGGTCTTCTTCATCTCCGCCGCGCGGCCGGAAGCGTATTTGCCGATCAGGACGGCGAACTGCAGCAGATTGACCTTTTTGGCGATGAAGATATCCAGCTCCCCGTCGTCCGGCCGGGCGTCGGGGCTGGGGTTGAAGCCGCCGCCGTAGAAGCGCCCGTTGCACACGCACACGAGCGTCGTCTGTTCGTCGGCCTCAAAGTCGCCGCAGCGGATGCGCATGCGCCGCGTGATGCCCCTGAGCATCTCCACGACCGCGGACACGACGTAGGCGGCCGCGCCGCCGATGAGCGGCAGGGAGCTGTATTTGTGCACGTTCGTGCCGATCCGCGCGTCGATGCCGACCGAGCAGATGTTGACGCTGTACCGGCCGTTGCAGGCGATCACGTCGATGGGCCTCTCCGAGCCGTCGACGAGTGCCTCAAGATCGCGGAAGGCGTCCTTCTCCTCGCCGAACATGCGGCAGAAGTCGTTGCCCGTCCCGGTGGGGAAGGGGCAGACCGCCACGTTCTCCAGACCTACCGCCCCGGTGACGCACTCGTTGAAGGTCCCGTCGCCGCCGCAGGCATAGACGCGCAGATGCTCTCCGCCCGCCGCCTCGGCGCGGATCATGTCGACAGCGTCGAGAGGGGCCTTGGTGACGTAGATCTCCACCTCCGCGTCCGGACGCTGGGCAAAGGCCGAGACGATCAGCGCGCGGACAGCTTCGAGCTTGTTGCTGCCCCCTGCGACGGGATTGACGATAAATAAATGCTTCATGTTTTTCCCCCTCCCTGCCTATCCTTATAATACATGAAGAGATCGCATTTGATCATGCCGTTGTAGAGCTTGCGCTTTCTGTCGGCCGGCGTGCCGAAGCAGCGCTCGAACTCCGTGTGGGACGAGAGCAGATAGAGCTGCCAGTTCGGGCACTCCCGCCAGGCTTTGCCGAAGGCGCGATAGAGCTCCTCGGCCTCGGCCTTCTCGCCGATGCGCTCGCCGTAGGGCGGGTTGGTGACGATCACGCCGCGCTCGGTGGGACGGGCGAACTTCGCCGCGTCCGCGACCTCGAAGCGGACGAGTTCCGCCACGCCCGCGCGCTGCGCGTTCTCCCGCGCGAGCCGGACGGCGTGCGGATCGATGTCCGAGCCCACGATGCGGTACTCGCCGGCGTATTCCTTCGCGCGGGCTTCCTCGCGCGCCTCATCCCAGACAGAGGGCTCGATAAAGCCCCAGCGCATCGCGCTGAAGCCGCGGTTGAGTCCCGGCGCGCGTCCCTTGGCGATCAGCGCGGCCTCGATGGGGATCGTGCCGCTGCCGCAGAAGGGGTCGCAGAAATCGTCCCGCCCGCGATAGCGCGAGAGCATCACCATCGCCGCGGCCATGGTCTCCTTGAGCGGGGCGGCGTTGTGTGCCGGCCGGTAGCCGCGCTTATGCAGCCCCTCGCCGGAGCTGTCGAGGCAGAGACTGACGCGGTCCTTCATGATCGAGAACTGCACCTGATAGAGCGCGCCGGTCTCGGCAAACCATTCGACGCCGTAGACGGACTTGAGCCGCTCGACGATGGCCTTTTTGATGATCTTCTGGCAGTCGCTGACGGAAAAGAGCCTGGAATTGAGGCTGTAACCCTTGACGGGGAAGGCCCCGTCGCGGGGGATCAGCTCCTCCCAGGGGAGGGCGCGCGTCCCTTCGAAGAGCTCTTCAAAGCTGCGCGCCTCAAAGCTTCCGAGTTCGAGGAGGACGCGTTCGCCGACGCGCAGATTGATGTTGGCGCGCGCAATATCGCGTCCGTCGCCGGAAAAGCAGACGCGGCCGTTTTCCGCGGAGACCTCCGCCATGCCGAGGCGGCGCAGCTCGTCCGAGATCGGCGCCTCGAGACCCAGGAGGCAGGGGACGCAAAGCTTGTATTTCATGGTTCTGCGGTCCTTTTTGTGTTTTTATTGTGCTGTTTGACAAATATGATACAACAATTTTCCCGCCTTGTAAATCACGAATAGCGCCGCCTTTTTCGAGCGAATGGAAACAAATCGACGGAACAGGCAGGATTTGCCATGCCATCCGCCGAAACGAAACGAGAATCTTGAACAAAAAAGCCAAAAGACTATTGAATTTTTTGAAGAATTGTTGTATATTACGTTCATGGTCATAATTTGTTCATTTTTGGGGGAGTCTCATGTCGATCGAGCGCGGCCTGTTTCTTGAGATTCTGAAGGACGCATACAGCGCCTATTACACGATCGCCCCGGTCGAAGAGGGACAGGAGGATCTGCCCCTGGCATTCCGTGCGGAATACAGATCGCGCGACGAGAAGTATTTCCTGGTCAAGAGCGCCACGATCTGGGGCAACGAAAAGATCGAATACACCTACGTGTTCTCCGCTCCCGCCTTCAGCGCCGAGCTGGCCGACCGCTGCGCGGAGTTCGCGCTCGGCGAGATGCTCCCGAAGGTGAAGCCCCATAAGGAACACCAGTACACCAACTGCAAGGTCATCCTGGTCGCCGATTCGCTCGATGAGCAGACGATCCGGACCGTCGAGAAGAAGCGCTTTTCAAAGTCTTACGGTCCCCTCTCGACCCACGGCTATTCCGAGCTGATCGTCGCCGCGGTCGATCTGGAGAAGGGAAAGACCTGGACCAACCGGGCCGGCTACGACCTGGTGAAATTCTTCGGTAAGCTATTTGCCCTGCGCAATGAGGATACACAGGGCAATGGCAAATAAATTATTATTTTTCATCTAAGGAGTGAAAAGTATGAGTGCATTGTTGATCCTCTTGGTCGGCGTTGTACTGCTTGCTCTCGGCTACGTCTTCTACGGCAGCTGGCTTGCCAAGCAGTGGGGCGTTGATCCCAACCGCGAGACCCCGGCTCACACCAGCTACGACGGCAAGGACTTCGTTCCCGCCAACCCCGCCGTTCTGATGGGCCACCACTTCTCCTCCATCGCCGGCGCCGGCCCGATTAACGGACCGATCCTTGCTTCCGGCTTTGGCTGGCTCCCCGTCTTCCTGTGGATCGTGCTCGGCGGCATCTTCTTCGGTGCCATGCACGACTTCGGTGCCCTGTTCTCCTCCATCCGCCACAACGGCGGCTCCATCGGCGAGGTCATTAAGGACTCCATGGGTGTCAAGGCTCAGCGTCTGTTCACGATCTTTGCCCTGCTGGTTCTGATCCTGGTCATCGCTTCCTTCACCAACGTCGTTGCGAGCACCTTCGCCTCCCAGGCGGACTCCCTGTTCACCTTCGGCGTGGAGAACGTCTCCGGTACGGCTTCCACCGCTACCACCTCGCTGCTGTTCATCCTGATCGCCTTCATCTTCGGCTTCTTCGTGTACCGCAAGAACGCCAAGATCGGCCCGGCGACCGTCATCGGCATCATCGGCATCATCGCGATCGTCTTCGCCGGCCTGAACATCGGCATCAACGCGAGCTACAACTTCTGGGTCTTCTTCATCGCCATTTACGTCACCCTGGCCTCCATGCTGCCTGTCTGGATGCTGCTCCAGCCGCGTGACTACCTGAGCTCCTTCCTGCTCTACGCGATGATGATCCTGGCTCTGTTCAGCATCGTCGGCTCCTCCTTCACCGGCAAGGTCGCCGTCGAGCTGCCTGTCTTCGTCTGGAAGAACGGCACCTCCTACCTGTTCCCGACCCTGTTCATCACGGTCGCCTGCGGCGCTGTCTCCGGCTTCCACTCCCTGATCGGCTCCGGCACGACCTCCAAGCAGCTCGATTCCGAGAAGGACGCGAAGGTCATCGGCTACGGCGCGATGATTGTTGAGTCCGCTCTCGCCATCATGTCCCTGCTTGCCATCGCCGTCATCGCCAAGAAGGACGGCCTGCCCACTGCTCCTGCTGCCAAGTTTGCCGCCGGCCTGGCCACGATGTTCAGCATCGTCACCGGCAAGGATGGCTCTCTTGTCACCAGCGGTGTTGTTTACAACCTGCTGACCCTCGCCGTCTCCGTCTTCGCTCTGACCTCTCTCGACTCCGGCTGCCGTCTCGCCCGCTACATGTTCGGCGAGCTCTTCACTCCGGAAGGAAAGAGCTACAAGGATCTGACCGGCGTCCGCAAGTTCTTCGCCACCCCGATCGTCGGCACCCTGCTTCTGGTCGTCATCGGCTGCGGCCTCGGCCTCAACCCCGACCTGAAGGCCATCTGGGGCGTGTTCGGCGCCGCCAACCAGCTGCTTGCCGCTCTGGCTATGCTGGCTGTCTGCACTTGGCTTGGTGAGATCGGCAAGAACAACAAGATGTTCATCTTCCCGATGATCTTCATGCTCATTGCCACGCTGACCTCCCTCTGCCTCGCCATCATCTCCAACATCCAGCTGATCGCCGGCGGCTCCGCCAACTGGGGCAACTGGTACACCGTGATCTGGTCTCTGGGTCTGATCGTCCTGGCCGTCATCCTCGCGATCACCGGCATCAAGACCCTCGGCGAGCAGGCCAAGAAAAAGGCCTGAGCAAATCGCTTGAAGTCTTAACATCCTACATAGCAAAAAAACACGCTCCCGTCCGGGAGCGTGTTTTTTTTATCAGTTCATTCACGGCGCTCGTTATTCAGATCTCGATTGTGAGCACCTGCAGTCCCCGCCGTTTTGCATATAGGATCGTCTGCATCGTTCCGCCGCCCGTCCCATTGAAGACGGCGAGCAGGATGTCGGAGGAATCGACCATATAGCGGTTTCGCCGCTGCATGCAGCCGGGCGAGTATCGATGGGCGACGAAGGTGACCTCGTCGCTCTCGGCGAGCAGATGCTCATAGCGCCGCTGCTCGCTCTCGCGCCAGTTGTCGGCCTGCGTATCGCAGGGGAGCGCGGCCTCGAGGATCACGTCGCCGTGCGCCTCCCGCAGCTCGAGCACGGCCTCGGCGAAATAGAGGTCGCAGCCGCGCGCCATGCCGCAGAGGAAGCGGCGGCAGCCCGCGAGATAGAGCCCCTCGAGATGACAGGCGAGCTCCTGTTTCAGTTTGATGCAGCGTTCGTCCCGCTCGTCCGCGCCCCAGGGCAGCTTTTCCGGCCTGTGGCCCGTAAAGCAGCAGACGGGAGCTTTGTTTTCCATAAGCGCCTCCTGACTGTGCTGCCCCTATTGTACCGCGCGGATTGCCTCTTGTCAAAGCCCGGTCCCGGTGCTATAATACAAACATCTTCGAGGCCAGGTGAAAATCCTGACCGGCGGTCACAGTCCGCAAGCCCTTCCGCGGAAGGGCACGAACCGGTGGAATCCCGGTACCGACGGTACAGTCCGGATGAGAGAAGAGGCTTTCGGCGCATGCCGGAGGCGTTATTTGTCATGACAAGCCCGAAGAAATCCTTCGGGCGTTTTTCTTTGCCCGAGCAGAGATTTCAAGGAGGAGATCCCATGGAAAACCTGAAATTCATTCTGACCTGTCTCGCGGTGTTCGCCGCCCTGATGCTGGCCGCGGCGCTGCTGCAGAAGCTGCTGTGCAAGAACATCAAGCCTCTGTCGGGCACGCATTACATCACCTATACGGCGATGTTCGCGACGATGGCGGGCGTCCTGATGCTCATCGAGATCCCGCTGCCCTTTGCGCCGCCGTTCTATAAGATCGACCTCAGCGAGCTGCCGGTGATGATCTGCACCTTCTATCTCGGCCCGGTCGCGGGCGTGACGGCGGAGCTGCTGAAGGTGCTGGTCAAGCTGCTGCTGAAGGGCACGAGCACGGCCTTTGTCGGCGACTTTGCCAACTTCGCGGTCGGCTGTTCCTTCGTCCTGCCCGCGAGCCTCGTCTATCACGCAAAGCCCGGGAAGAGGAGCGCGCTGCTCGGCCTCGCCGCCGGCACGCTGTGCATGACGATCTTCGGCAGCGCCTTCAACGCGATCTATCTGCTGCCCAAATTCGCCGTGCTTTTCGGCATGCCGATGGAGGCCATCATCGGCATGGGCACCAAGGTCAACGCGCACATCGTGAGCGTCCCCACGCTCGTGCTCTTTGCGGTCGTTCCCTTCAACCTGCTCAAGGGCGTCGTGGTCTCGCTCCTGACCTTCCTGCTCTACAAGCGCATCTCGCCCCTGCTCCACAGGGCCGACGATAAAAAGAAGCTCCGCCGGGAGAAAAAAGACTGAGCACCCCCTGCCCTCGCCTCTCGCTCCCCCAAAAGCTCCCCAAAAAGGGGAGCTTTTTCTTTACGCTCCGCTGCGGCTGTGGTATAATCATCACGATCAATTATGAGAATCACCGGAGGATGATCCTATGAGCCTGCTATCCGAATACCGCGGGAAGCTCTGCAGCGCCGCCGAGGCCGTGCGCCTTGTCAAGGACGGCGACTGGGTGGACTACGGTTCGAACAACTCTTGTCCTGCCATGCTGGACGAGGCGCTTGCGGCGCGGCGGGACGAGCTGCACGGCGTGAAGATCCGCGGCAACCTCCTGCGCGGGCCGCTCGCAGTCGTCGAGTGCGACCCGGAGGGGGAGCATTTCATCTACCACACCTGGCATTGCTCGGCCGATGAGCGCCGCGTCCTCGCTCGCGGCCGCGGCTACTTCACGACGATGACCTTCCGCAACATTGACTGGTATTACCGCAGCTTTCTGACGACGGACGTCGCCATGGTCTCCGTCGCGCCGATGGACGACGAGGGGAACTTCAACCTCTCCGGCGCGCTCGGCTCGACCTGTTCCGTTGTGGAGAACGCGAAGCGCGTGATCGTGGAGGTCAACCACGCCATGCCGCGCATCCGCGGCGAAGCGGCGAAGCTCCCGCTCTCGAGGGTCGCTGCCGTCGTCGAGGGGCCCGCGCGCCCGCTGTGGGAGATGCCGTCTCCCGCGCCGAGCGAGATCGAGAAGAAGATCGCCTCGTACATCTTTCCGCACATCTGCGACGGCGCGACGCTGCAGCTCGGCATCGGCGGCGTGCCGAACGCGGTCGGCGAGCTGCTCGCGGACTCTGAGATCCGCGACCTCGGCATGCACACCGAGCTCGCCTCCGACGGCTATCTCGCGCTGCACCTTGCGGGCAAGCTGACCAACCGCCGCAAGAGCCTGCACCCCGGTGTCGGCGTCCTCGGTCTTGCCATCGGCTCGCGCGACTTTTACGACTGGCTGGACGACAACCCCGAGATCCTGGGCTGCAGACTGGATTATGTCAACTCAATCCCCGTCCTTGCGCAGAACGACAATATGATCTCCATTAACGGCTGCCTTTCGGCCGACCTCTACGGCCAGGTCTGCTCCGAGAGCGTGGGGACGCGACAGATCAGCGGCTCGGGCGGCCAGCTGGATTTCGTCAACGGCGCGACCGCAGCCGGCGGAGGGAAGTCCTTCCTGTGCATGAGCTCGTCCTTTATCGATAAGGCGGGCGTGCGCCATTCGCGCATCCTGCCGCATTTTGACGGCGATATCGTGACCACGCCGCGCAGCGAGGTCTTCTTCCTCGTCACGGAATACGGCGCGGCGAATCTCGCGGGCAAGACCACATGGGAACGCGCGGAGGCGCTGATCACGCTGGCGCACCCAGATTTTCGCGACGGCTTGATCCGCGCGGCGGAGGAGCAGCATATCTGGCTTCCGCACAACAAGAGGTGAGCGCTCATGCGGATAGACCGGACGCTGTACCGCGGCCGCGCGGACGAGGGAAGGACGGAGAAGGAGCGGCGCTGCTATGACCTGCTCGACGGGCTCGGGATCGAATTCTTCCGCGTCGACCACGAGCATGCCGACACGATTGAGGCCTGCCGCGAGGTCGAGGACCTGCTCGGCTGCACGATCTGCAAAAACCTCTTTCTGACCAACCGGCAGCAGACCGAATTCTACCTGCTGATCATGCCGGGCGGCAAGCCGTTCAAGACCAAATATCTCTCGGCGCAGATCGGCTCGTCGCGCCTGAGCTTCGGCAGCGCGGCGGACATGGAGCGGCTGCTGGGCGTCACGCCCGGCTCGGTGAGCCTGCTCGCGCTGATGAACGACCCCGGCGGGGCGGTGCGCCTGCTCGTCGACCGCGATCTGACGGGGGAGGAGAGCTTCGGCTGCCACCCCTGCCTCAACACCTCCAGCCTGCGCATGTCGATGTCCGACGTGCGGGAAAAGCTGCTTTCCGCACTGAAGCATGATCCGACTTATGTAAACCTTCCCTGGGAAATCGAGTAAGAAAAAGCTCCTCGTCGAGGAGCTTTTTTCGTGTTTTTCCAAGCTGCTTCTTGGCAATCGGGCCGTCCTGTGATAAAATTATCTTTCAGTGAGAAAACAAAGGAGCGACGCGCATGAAGGAATATGTCGAGGCCGGACGCATCGTCAACACCCACGGCGTCAACGGAGAAGTGAAGATCGAAGTCTGGCTCGACTCGCCGGCCTTTTTCAGAAAATTCAAGCGACTCTATCTCGGCGGCGAGGAGAAGATGATCCTCTCCGCGCGCGAGCACAAGCAGTTTCTGATCGCGCGTCTCGAGGGCGTGAACGATCTCAACGCGGCGATGGCGCTCAAGGGCCGCGTCGTCGAGGTGCTGCGCGCCGACGCGCCGCTGAAAAAGGGAGAGTTCCTCGTGCAGGACCTGATCGGCTTCACGGTCGTGGACGAGGAGGGGAACACCGTCGGCACGATGACCGGCGCCGAGGAGACGCCCGCCGCGATGCTCTACGTCGTCAGGGGCGAGCGCGAGCATCTGATCCCGGCCGTCCCGGCCTTCCTTCTCGGCATCGACGCGGAGAAGGAGCAGATCCGGGTACACATGATCGAGGGGCTGTGAGTATGAGTGAAATGAAGATCGACATCCTGACGCTGTTTCCCGATACGGTCGGCGCCGTGCTGCACGAGAGCATCCTCGGCCGCGCCGCGAAAAAGGGCGTCATCGACATCAACTGTATCCAGATCCGGGACTATACCGAGAACAGGCAGGCCCAGGTCGACGACTATCCCTACGGCGGCGGCCGGGGCTGCGTGATGAGGGCCCAGCCCCTCAAAAGCTGCCTCGACGCGGTCATGGCGGCGCCGCACGGCGCGCGCAGCCGCGTGATTTACCTCTCGCCGCAGGGCGCGCCCTTCACGCAGGAGACGGCCAGACGCCTTGTGCGCGGCTACGATCATCTTGTACTCGTCTGCGGCCACTACGAGGGCGTGGACGAGCGCTTCATCGAGGCGTGCGTCGACGAGGAAATCTCCCTCGGCGATTTTGTGCTGACCGGCGGGGAGATCGCGGCCATGGCCGTGACCGACGCGGTGTGCCGCCTTGTGCCGGGCGTCCTGGCCGACGAGGAATGCTACACCGGCGAGAGCCATTGGGACGGCTTGCTCGAATATCCCCAGTATACCCGCCCCGAGGTCTGGGAGGGCAGGGAAGTGCCGGAGGTGCTCCTTTGCGGCGACCATGAAAAGGTCGCGCGCTGGCGCCGCCGGGAGCAGCTCCTCCGTACGCGCGGCAAGCGGCCCGACCTCTTCGCGCGCTTCGTCCCGGCGTCGGCGGAGGATGAAAAGCTGCTCGGGGAGCTGCGCCGCGACAGCGGCCGTCTCAGACTCAGCGAGCCCGTCCGCTGCCGCCCGGCGACGGAGGAGGATCTCCCGGCGATCGCGGGCATCGTCGACGAGGCCCGCGAGAGCCTCAAAAAGCTGCGCGTGGACCAGTGGCAGGGCCCCTATCCGGACGAGACGGCCTTCCGCCGCGATATCGAGCGGGGCGAGTGCTTCGCCGTCCTGCACGGGGAGGAGCTTGCCGCCTTCTTCACGCTCTCCGCGCGCGAGGAAGAC
>CAMVJF010000044.1 GCA_947167725.1 uncultured Clostridia bacterium
CGAACGTGATGACCACCGCCATCATGATGTACACCAACCGCGGCAGCTTCACGCTCGGCATCGCGCTGGGGCTCATCCTGCTGACGCTGTCGCTGCTGGTGAACGTCGTGCTGAGCGTGATGCAGGGGAGGCTGAGCCGATGAAAACGAAAGCCTTTTCCAAGACCTATAACCGGCGCACGGTGCTCACGCTGCCGGAGCTCACGCTGCCGGAGGGGAAGATCACCGCGGTCATCGGGGCGAACGGCAGCGGAAAATCCACCTTTGCAAAGATCCTTGCCGGGATAGAGAAGGCGGATGAGGCGCAGCCGATCCTCTCCGGCGTCACCGTGGGCTACCTGCCGCAAAAGAGCTTTCCCTTCCGCATGAGCACGGAAAAGAACATCCTGCAAAACGGAAAGGATCCCGCGCGCGCGGCAGAGCTGATGAAGGCGCTGGGCATCGACGCGCTGGCCGGGCAGAGCGCGAAAAAGCTCTCCGGCGGCGAGACGGCAAGGATGGCGCTCTGCCGCATCCTGATGCGCCGCTACGATCTGCTGATCCTCGACGAGCCGACGACGGCCATGGATATGGAGTCCACGCTGGCGGCGGAGAAGCTCATCCGGGAGACCTGCAAAGAGCAGAACTGCGCGCTCGTGCTCATCACGCACAGCATCTCCCAGGCGCGGCGCATCGCGGACCGCGTGATCTTCCTGGAGCGAGGAGAGCTCGTGGAGCAGGGCGCGGCCGGGCGGGTCCTCACCGCGCCGGAGCGGGAGCAGACGCGCCGTTTTCTGGAATTCTACGGGATATAGGCGGCGCATCGCGCCGACAGGAAGCAGCGCCCCGCAGAGCGGCGACCGTACCGTTCTGCGGGGTGTCCTTTTGCGCCGTGCCCTTTCCGCACGTGATCCGCCCGACAGACAGAACACAGAAGCACCGGTCAGATGACGGGATCATCTGACCGGTGCTGTTGTTTTACACGTCTCTCAACGTGTGCGCGGGGATTTCCGAAGCGATCTCAGTGCGCCATCTTGAAATCCTCGAAGCTGATGCCGACGGGGTAGTCGTTGTAGCTGTTGGCGAGATACATCGAGTGGAGCTTGTCGAGCTCGCACTGGAGGTAGTTCTTCAGATCGCTGTCCTCGTTGATGTCGAGGATGTGGTTGCAGGCCATGGACAGCATCGTCTCGTAGAGCTCGATGACGGATGCCTTGTAGAGCTCGAACTGCATCCTCAGCGCGGAGACGGCGGCGGGGGAGTGGTCCCCGTTGCGGATCCTGTTCACCGCCGCTTCGTAGGCGCTGCTCGCTGCGTTCACGATGCTGATCTGAGACATGAACTTCATGCTGGACTTGGAGAGCTTCGCGCCGCCGGTCAGCTCGTTGACCATGTCCAAAGCGAAGTTGACCGTGCTGTACACAAGGCTGAAGTCAGACCAGCCGATTGCCTTGGTGAAGTTGTCAAAGCCGACAACTTTCTTGATGAGATCGTCGGCAGACTTGACCCCGTATTTCTTGAGTTGCTTCAAGCCTTCATCGGCGATCACCTGGGCCGCGCCGACATACGCGAGCTCATACTCGTAGATGACCTCGTCAAATGCGTTGTAGAGATCCGGGTCGCCTTTCACCTGCGCCTGCACGGCCCGCGCGGCCTTGACGATCCCCTTCATCCGGGCAAGATCCATCGTCAGGAAGGCGGCCAGGTTGAGCCCATCCTCGCCGTATCCGATCAGATCGCTGAAAATGCCGATTTTTTTGTTCAGAGACTTGATCGCGTCCTTCTCGTTTTCCGGCAGTTTCTCATTCTGCAGAGCCGCCTGGTTGTCGAGCTTATAGGCCTTCAGCGTGTTTTTGACCTCATTCTTCAGCGGGATGGAAACAGAATACTTCGCCTCCTCCTCCAGCGAGGTGAACAGGGACAGGACCTGCATCTTGTAGTACTTTCTCGCCAGCGTATCCCCGCAGGCTTGCGAGATCCAGGTGGCGATCTGGTCTACCGCGCCGCTTGCCCGGTTGTTGAAGGCCATCAGCAGCAGATCGGCCTCGCTGATGGTACCGAGCATCGTCGGGGCGTAATTGTAGGTATACAGCGAGGTATAGCCGCGGAAGCCGATGCACCAGTCGATGATCTCCTGATCCGACAGCGTGCGGCCCACGGACTCTTTCTCCACGGGTTCGGTGCTGAGCGTGCTCATCACGACGAACTCGTCCGTGTTCTTGACTTTGCCCCAGTATACGCCGTCCAGGAAGTTCACGGAGACGACCTCAATTTTAGCTCCCTTCTTGTAATTCGCGCCCGGCATGGCGTACTGCGACGGGAAAGACTTATCGAACACGATCCACTTATAGGAGAAGCCGTCCTCGCGGAAATAGTATTTTCCCGCTTCCTGCGGAACCTTCGCCATGCCGCAGGCTTTGCAGGAGTTCTGCCCCTCCTCGAAGATGTGTTCCTGCTTCTCCGTCATGGAGGCGGGGATCTCATATCCGCAGATCTTGCAGACCGCGCTGCCGGAAGGATCCTGGAGCGTCAACTGATGATACTGCTCGTCGATCTTGGAGTATGTGCCGGCCGCAATGTGGATATGATCGGTCAGCTCGTCGCGGCATACCCAGAGCTCTTTCCACTCCGGCTGCCAGTCTGTGACAGGGACATTGCCCACCAGGATCTTGCAGTAAACCGTACCCAGCTCTTCGATGACGTCCCCGGCCACCTGAACCGGGGTGCCGGCCTGCGGGATGGTGCCGGCCGGGCTCGACAGACTGAAGATAACGCCGCCGTCCTTTCCCTTGGGGATCCTGTAGTACCGGCAATTGTCTGCCTTCGTGTACAGCGTGCCGCCTGCCATGGCGCTGCAGCCGCAGTCGACGCAGGTCCCGGAGCTGTCGGAGCGGTGCTTCTGCGTGATCGTGCCATTCAGTCCGCAATCGTCGCAATGGAAGGTCACGGAATGTGACACGGAGCTCTTGGATTTGTAGGTTGCAAAGTCTTTTTCGTCCACAGAACTCAGGCTTCCCATCCGGACCCAGGCTTCCTGGATGCCGCCGAACGACGATGCCTTGCCGGCGAACCTGACGTGTCCCCAGTAGGCATCGCCCCAGTAGCTCTGGTCATCTTCGGTCGTGATGACGTTCTCCTCGAGCTTCACCCTGTCGATATAGAGGTGGGTCCCTTTCTTGACCGCCGAGTTCTTCGAGACCTTGGACGCGGAGGCGCTGGGCGACCGGAAGAGAGTCAGGTTCGCATCTGCGACGTACAGACCGGCGGTGTTGTTCTGCTTGGCGCTGCCGCAGACGGTGCAGACTCCGCCCCGGCCGTAGGTATGGCTCTCGGGCTCCAGCTCCGTGTATCCGCAGGAGACGCAGGTGCTCTTGTAGAGATGATAGGTGTCTTTCGTTGAGAACAGGACTCTCTGGAAGTTGTGCTTGTGCTGCGCGAGGCTGCTCATGGTGACATAGATCGGTTCCTTGAGGTCCTTGTTTCCGATCCGC
Source organism: uncultured Clostridia bacterium (assembly GCA_947167725.1). Classification (GTDB taxonomy): domain Bacteria; phylum Bacillota; class Clostridia; order Oscillospirales; family Oscillospiraceae; genus Limivicinus. The sequence goes on from CAMVJF010000044.1 coordinate 3,470, forward strand.
ACGACCAGTCCGCGATACAGACCGCTTCCCGTATCGGGCTCAATCTTCGTGACGTTGACGTAGTCGCCTTCCTTCAGGACCATGTACGTCTTCTTTCCTGCGATGTCCTTATAGAGGACCGCCGTCTGCTCCTTGACCGTATACTCGCCGATGAAATGGTTTCGCTCTGCCGTCCCGCAGACCGTGCAGCTTCCCGCACGATAGACGTGGGACGCGTTGGTCCGCTCGACCAGCCCGCAGACCGTGCAGCGGCGCTCAGAAATGTGATCGATCTCCCTGCGCTCGGCGATGACCTCCTCGGTCCAGCTGTGCTCGTGGGGAGAGAAGGCGGCTGCGCTCATGCGGATATGCCCGCTCTGGACGGAGGTCGCTCCGTCGCTCATCACGACGATCGTCGAGCCCATGCGGCTGTTCGCTTTACTCCAGGAAACAGAGCCTATCTTCAGGATCGTCCCGGCGGGAAGCGTTTTGATGATCTGGCTGGATTCGGCGTCGGTCTTGTATACGGTGATCGCCTTTTTCGCGACATACCACTTTCCGAGCTCATCCGCGGGCTTCAGCGCTCCGCACTGGACGCAGACGCCGGTTTCGTCATAGGCGTGGTTTTCCTTCGTCTTTGCGTTGACGCCGCAGTCCGGGCAGTTGACGTCGTGGCTGTGCTGCTTGTCATTGAGATTCACGAAGAACTCGCTGCCTTCGGCATGTTTCCCGTGGAAGGTCAGATCGTCGAGCCGGACGTAAACGGCTCCGATTTCCGCTTTCCCGTTGCACTTGCTGACTTTTCCGTAGCAGACGCCGTTGGACGCGGTGACGACGGCTCCGATATTCAGCCTGCTGCCGGATGGATAGCTCCTGGTAGAGTAGGAAAACTCGACCGCATTATTATTGCTTTTTCGCGTATATGCCTTGACGCTCTTGGCCTTTACAAGATACAGCCCGGCGGTCGGCGTGCTTTGAGAGACGCCGCAGATATCGCAGAAGCCGCCCCTCCAGATGTGCTCCTCCATGAACAGCTCGTCGCCGTCCCGGAGATAGTGGTGGGTCTTGCTGGTGGCCGTGATCCTGACGGAGGACGGGCGGGAGTAGGGGACGAGACTGCCCATGTATACATAGGAGGTCGAGGACAGCTTTTTCCCGTTTGCCCAGACCACCTTGGCCCAGTAATTACCGGTCTCGTAATTGAGGCTGGGCTGTTCGACCACAATGATCGAGCCGCCCTTTGCGCTCCCGTTCGACGTGCTGGACGAAACAGGTTTTGCATACAGTGTCAGCGTTCCGCCGCTGCGGACGCGATACACGCCCTTCGAGGTTGGCACCTCCGGATGCCCGCATACGGTGCACGCGCCGTCGGAAAAGCTGTGCTCGATCAGGTTGTCCTTAAAGGTCTTCGCACAACCGACGATCTTGCACACGTGCGCGTCATAGTGGTACTTGTCGCAGGTGCGCATCTCGACTTCCGTGTCCTCATGCTTGACGTGGAGCTTGATGCTATCGGACATGCGGACATAGAGCACATCCTTGCCGGAGGGGGCGTTGCCGTACTGCGCGACCTTGCCGACATAGACGCCGTCCTTGTTGCGCTGGACCTTGTCGATGATCCGGATGAGATAGCCCGCGGCGACCGTGACGCCGGCCGGCTTGGTCAGCCGAGCATCCTGATAGAGCGTCACCGGAGCGACGGTCTCATAGTCGCCCTTCGAGAGGGACAAAGGCATATCCGCGCCGCAGTTCTTGCACGTGCCGTTTTCCGAGATGTGCGCGGCCTTGGTCTGCACTTTGTAGGAGCAGCCGGAGCAGGTCTGGACGACGTTGTGATAATCCTGATCGACGACGGTATAGCTCGTGGTGAACTCATGGGTGTGCGGCGTGAGATTGCCCATGTAGACGTAGGCGTTTGTCTTCTTGGGCTTCGCGGTGCCGACCTGGGTCACCTTGCCCCAGTAGTTGCCGTATTTGTTCGTCGTGATTTCGCTGACTTCCAGCGGGGTGCCCGCGGCGACGAATTGAACATTGCCGGCGTCCTCAAAACGGTCGAGCTTCAGGTTTCCGGCCTTCTCGACCAGATAGACGCCCCTGTCATGGGCGACCTCGGCGCAGCCGCAGTCCTCGCAGATGCCGTCGTCCGCGAAGCGATGGCCGCGGACCTCCGTATTTCTGGTCAGGTTGCAGCCGCTGCACTTTTCCCCGACGGTGTGCTGCGTATCCGATTTGCGGACCGCGTAGGGCTGGAAATCGTGCGCCTCGTGCCGCTGCACATGGCCCATATAGACGTACATTTCCTTGACGGCGACGCCGTCGACCGAGTCGACCTTGCCCCAATAGTTGTCGTATTTGTTCGCAGTGATTTTGGAAATGTACAGACGGCTTCCGGCCGGGACCTTCTTGAGCGCCTTGGCGGATTCGCTGGCTTTTTCGCGAAGAGGCTCCGTCTCCCGGAGGGTGACGTAGTTGCCGGCCGCGGCGAGCTGCTGCACATTGCCGCAGTGGATGCAGGTCCCGTTCAGGTAGTCGTGGACCTGTGTGCCGGTGATGACGGTATAGCTGCACTGAGAGCACTTCTCTCCGACGCTGTGCTTCAGGTCGGATTTCGACTGATAGAAGGGCTCCATCGTATGCGCGGGATGCCATTCCAGATTCCCAAGATAGGCGAACATGTCCTTGGTGACCTTGGCGTTGTCAATCCTGGAGACCTTGCCCCAGTAGTTGCCGTACTTGTTGACGGAAACGGAGGAGATCTGGATAAAGGTTCCCGCCGGGACCTTTTTCACTTCCGAAGCCGTGCTGAGCATATCGCTCTTGAAGGATTCGGTGGGATTGACGGTCAAGTAGCCGCCCTTGCTGTGGACGAAATCTTCAAAACCGCACGCGCTGCATACGCCGTCGACGAAATGGTGCCCCTCCTTGCGGGAATAGAGCTTGTAGCCGCATTCATCGCATACCGGCCCGAAGGAATGCTGCGTGTCCGACGCAGAGACGGCCTTTTCGGTAAAGCTGTGCGTATGGGGGGCAAAGTTGCTCCTTCCCATGTAGACATACATGGCGGGATTCTTGACGACGGTGTTGCCGATCCTGGTCACCTGACCCCAGAAATAGCCGGCGGAGTTCGCCTGGATGTCCTTCACTTCCAGGCAGGTGCCCGCGGGAACGGTCTTGAGCTTTTTGCTCGAGCCGCTGGACAGCCGCTTCGAATAGAGCTCGACGCCGTCCTTGAGCGTGAGATAGGCCTGATCCGTCTGCCAGGGCGACTGCGCGCCGCAGAGCTCGCAGCTGCACTCGCTGCCGTCTGAGCTGTAGTGATGATCCAGACGCTCCACGGTCGCATAATTGCAGATCGTACAAACCTTGGTGATCTCGTGCTGCTTGTTGTTGACGGACTTAGCGGAAGTGATCTCAAAGACATGGTTGCCCGCAGCATGCGGCTCGATCTGGGAGCGGCCCATGTAAATGAACATGGTTTCTTTTTCGGCGTAACTGCCGATCCTGACGACCTTGCCCCAGTAATAGCCTGCGGAGTTGGCATTAACTTCCGTGACCTCAATGTAGGTGTTCACCGGGAGCGTCTTGAGCTTTTTGCTCGGGCCGCTGGACAGCCGCTGCGAATACACGGGCGCGCCCTCCGCGCTGATGACCTTGTAGCTGCCGGGAGATTTGTACACCTCGACAGCGCCGCATACGGCGCAGACGCGCTCGTTGTTGAAGGAATGGTCTTCCCTTTGGGTGACGGTCTTGCTGCAGCCGGAACAGGTCCAGACTCTCTGGTGCTGTAGATTGTTGACGCTCTCGATGGTGACCGTCTCGTGGTGCTGATGCGGCTTAAGGTAACCCATATAGACGTAGGTGGGGGATTTGGCCGGAGCAGCGCCGTTGATGGAAATGACCTCGGCCCAGTAGTTGCCGTACTGGTTGAGCGTCGGCAGCTTGACTTCCAGACAGGTCCCGGGAGACAGCTTTTCGGCGGCGGTCGAATCCGACAAACAATTGAGTCTTAAGACCTCCGGGTCACGGGTGGTAATATAGGTGCCGCCCGTTTTGGGGACGTCATCCTTCCCGCAGAACGTGCACTTGCCGCCCGAGAAGCTGTGCTGCTCTTTCGTGCTGGGCGAGTTCGTGAAGCCGCAGACCGTGCAGCACTGCGGGGTCTTCGTATGCTCTGTGTCGGAGGGCTTGCTGTAGACGGTGGCAAAGCTGTGCGTGTGCGTGGTGAGAGCGGTGCGCCCCATATAGACGTACTCGCTGTCGGTGATCTGTTTGTTCCCGATCCGCGTTACGCGGCCCCAGTAGTAGCCCGCGCTGTTGAGCTGAGGCTTCTCGACTTCGATATAAGTCCCTTTTTCCAGAACGGCGAGGACTCTGCTGTTGTCGCCAGAGGTGATGTTCCGGGAATAGACGGGAACGCCCCCGTCCTTGACGGTCAGATAGCCGCCGGCCTCCTCATAAGCTCCCTGCGCGGCACACTTGGTGCAGACGCCGTTTTCGTTATAGCTGTGATTCTCGCGCGTCGTCGTGCCGAGGCTGCAGCCGGAGCAGCCGTCGGTCACTTCGTGAACCTGGTTGTTGACGTAGTGATAAGTCTTCGACATGCTGTGAGCATGCGGCTTGAGGTTGCTGATATAGGCGTAGGTCGGGTCGACGGCAGGTTCGTCATGGCCGATCTTCTTGACGACGCCCCAGTAGTTGCCGTACTGGTTCGGCTGGATATCACTGATTTCGAGGCAGGTCCCCGCCGGCACCGACTCGGCATGATCCGACGCGTCAAGGGGCTGGAGCCGCAGAGTCTCCACGCTGCGTACCGTGATATAGAGCCCGTTCGTGTGGGTAAAGTCTTCTTTCCCGCATTTCGTGCACTTGCCGCCGGAGAAGCTGTGGTCCTCCAGCGTGGAATCCGCGTTCGTAAAGCCGCAGACCGAGCAGCACTGCGGCGTTTTCGTGTGCTGCGTATCGGACTTCGAGCGGTAGGTCGTGGCAAAGCTGTGGGTGTGAGGCGTGACGTTCCCGCTGCCCATGTAGATATACAGCGTCTGCATCGGCGTCTCGTTGCCGTACTTGACCACACGGCCCCAGTAGTAGCCCGCGTCGTTATGCTCGACTTCGGCTACCTGAACATAGCAGCCCTTGGGAAGCGTCCGGGTCGGGGTTCCCTCGCTCAGCCTCTGTTTGTACAGGGGCGCGCCGCTGTCGTTGACGACGACATAGCCGCCGTCGCTCGTGTGCGCCTGCCAGCCGCCGCAGTCCGTGCATTTGCCGTTGGCAAACCGATGGCTCTCGATGGTCGTTTTGGAATAGCCGCAGCTGCAGGTCTCGATCTTCCTGTGCTCAAGATTGTTGCGGTTTGTATAGCTGGTAACGATAGCGTGCTCATGGGGCGTGAGGTTGCCCATATAGACGTACAGGATACGGCAGCTGTTGCCGTCAGTCCATTCGACCTTGCCCCAATAATTATCGAAAGAATTTGGCTCGACCTCAAAGACGTGAAGGAACGAGCCTTTTTCCGCGTGGCCCGGCGCCTGCGCGTTTTTGGAGGGCGCGACCCTCAGCGGCTCGGAGGAACGGAAAACGATGTAGTCGCCCGGCGTGCTGGGAACTTCGGGATGGCCGCACTTTTTGCAGGAGCTGTTCTCAAAGCTGTGGCTGCATTTGACGGCGTTTTCCTGATAGGAGCACTCCGAGCAGACGCTTTTTTCCATGTGGAAGCGGTCCGACGAAGAATCGTATTCGGTCGTCAGGGTATGGGTGTGCGGCTCGATGTTTCCGCTGCCCATATAGATATACAGGGTCTGCGACGGCACCGTGTTATCGTAACGATCCACCTTGCCCCAAAAGTAGCCGGCATCGTTATGCTGGACATCGCTCACCTTGACATAGCTGCCCGCGGGGAGTGTTTTGACGGGAGTCCCTTCGCTCAGCCGACGCTCGTACAGCGCTCCGCCGCTGCTGTTGATGACGAGATAGTCTCCGCCCGTCTCGTATGCTTTCCAAGCGCCGCAGACGCTGCACTTGCCGCCGGACCAGCTGTGATCCAGACGTTCCTTCTCGCTGAACTTGCAGCCCGGGCAGGATGTGATCTTGTCGTGCTTGAGGTTGTTGACGCTGCTGTAGGTCGTGGTAAGGGTATGGCTATGGGGCTGCAGCTTGCCCATGTACACATACAGGGTAGCGGTGACGGCCTCGTTGTCGATCCGGCTCACCTTGCCCCAGTAGTTGCCGTGGGGGTTGGTGACGACCTGGGAGATCTCGAGATAGGTCCCGGCGGGGACGCTCCGCGGCGAGTCGGAATCTGAATAAATGTCGACATAGAGCGACTCGGGGTTTCTGGTGCTCAGATAGCCGCCGGGCGCATGCGCGACCTCCGCGCTCCCGCAGAGCGTGCACTTGCCGCCCGAGAAGTCGTGATCCGCCACGGAAGTCGTCTGATAGCCGCAGGAGCAGGTCGACACCACATTGTGCTGGGTGTCCGACTTGCGCGTGCCGCTTACCGTAAAGCTGTGGACGTGCGGCTCGACGTTTCCGCTGCCCATGTAGATATACAGGGTCTGCGAGGGCGCATTGCTGCCGATCTTGAC
>CAMVJF010000045.1 GCA_947167725.1 uncultured Clostridia bacterium
CGGGCCGGGATGCTTCTTTTTGCCTTGCTGCAGATCCGATCCTCAATCCACGCGCTCGCTGCCCCAGAAAAAGAGGGCGACGGTGCCGGGACCGGTGTGGCTGCCGATGAGGTTGCCGACGCTGTTGATCAGCACCTTGCCGTCGAGATGGGGGAAGCGCTCCTCCACGAGATCGGCCACGGCGCGCGCATCGTCATAGCAGGCGGACTGGCTGATGAAGCACTTGCCGGAATACGCGAGTCCGCCCTCGGCGCACTCCTCCATCTTTTTGACGATCTCGCGGATGACCTTTTTCTTCGTACGGATCTTGAAGCGCGGGATCAAACGGCCCTGATCGTCCATGTTCATCAGCGGGCAGATCTCAAGGATGCCGCCGAAAATGCCCGCGGCCTTCGAGATGCGGCCGCCCTTGACGAAGAAGCTGAGGTCGGAGGAGAAAAACCAGTGGTGGAGATAGAGCCTGCGTTCCTCGATCCAGGCCGCAAGCTCCCCGGCGCTCAGACCCTCGTCGCGCTTGGCTGCGGCGGCGTCCATCAAAAGGCCGTAGCCGGAGGAAGCGCCGAGCGAGTCGACCACGTGGACCGTGCGCTCGGGGTAGCGCTCCTTGAGGATCAGGGCGGCGTTGCGGGCGGAGTTGATCGTGCCGGAAATGCCGGAGGAGAGGCAGACGTGCACGACGTCCTTTCCCTCTTCGAGGAAGGGCGTAAAGAAATCGACGTATTCCGAGACGTTCACCTGCGCGGTGCGGGTGTCGGCCCCTTCGCTCATGCGCCGGTAAAATTCCTCAAAGGGGATCGTCTGCCCGAGATCATCGGGATACTCCACGCCGTCGATGGCGTAGTGAAAGCAGACGTAGCGCACGCCGATGCGCTCGAAATGCTCCCTGGAGAGGTCGGCGGGGGAGCAGCAGCTCAGAATATATTCACTCATAATTCTTATCCTTTCGCATGAAAGATGGCGTATGATCCTGTTGTCAGCATATCCGTTTTTCCCCCGTTTCACAAGCTACGCCCCGGAAAGAGCCCTCTAAAGCAAGTAGAGCGGCCGCTCGGCCGCTCTACGAATCGTAGAATCTAAGAATTTTCGCGCTTTTTCCGGCGCGGATGATGGTTCTTTTTCACATTGCATGCGAGGAAGACGATGACCTCCGCCGGGACGAGGATCAAGAACAGCTGCCAGGGATTGGCCGTGGGCAGACAAAAATAGACGTCGACAAAGACCGAGGCGACGAAAAGCGCGATCACATACTGCAGATGCCGCCTGCGCTTGAAGACACAGATCAGGATCAGATAGACGAGGATCGCCGCGGACAGGGCGAAGAGGAAGAGCCTCCACTCGACGATATCCATGAGCCAGAGCGTGACGAAGGCGATGAGAAAGGCCGTGAACACTCCGATCACCGCGAGGGCGATGATGTGCTCGACGCTGTAGCGGACCTCCTCAACCTCGTTCTCCTTCGGCTTCTCCCATTTGTCGTGGGACGAGAGGATGAAATCGACGCTCACGCCGAAGAGCTCCGCGAGCTGCGTCAGCACATAGGCGTCGGGGACGGCCTCGCCGCGCTCCCACTTGGAGATCGTCTTGTCCGAATAATTCAGACGCGCGCCGAGCTCGGCCTGGGTCATGCCTTTCCCGGTGCGCAGCTTGATGATGTTGCTCGCCGTGACGAGCCTGAGTTCGTTCAGTTCCATGCGCAGCTCCTTTACTTATTTCTATTGTAGTTTGTCGGGAGCGGCAAGTCAAGGATAAAAAGAGGCGTTGAAATGATGAGAGCTTTTCGGTATAATCGACAGGAAAGCGGGGCCGGGCGTCCGATGCTCGGCTATTTCCGCTGGATGCGCTTCTGGGCTGAGGCGCTCGCCCACGCTCTGCACAGACGGACAGGCTGCGCCGTCTGGGCGGAGGATGCGGCGGCGGAGCTGCTGCTGCGCGGCTTCCCCTCGCTGCTGGCCGTCCCCGCGCCGCTCTTTCGCGCGAGCGAGACGCTCTTTCCCGCGCGCTGCCGTCTCGCCGCGGCGGGGAAGGACGAGGAGGAGCTGCTCGCGGCCGTCCGCACGCTCGAGCGGCGCGCCGCGGCGCGCTTCGACTGGGACGCCTTTCTCGCCGCCTGCGGGAGACAGAGCCGCCGGGCCCGTCTGCTTCATGCGCTCGCGGCGGCGCTGGACGCGCTTTCTCCGCCGGAGCCCGACGCCGCCTCGCCGCAGGCGGCCATGCGTGCCTTCCGCTCATGGAAAGGCTAATCACAAAAAGGCTAATCACGGAAAGGATCATACGAATATGAAAAAAACAGTACTTGCGCTTCTGAGCCTCGCGCTGCTGCTCGCGCTCGCCGCCTGCGGCGCTCCGGCGCCTGTCCCGGCCGAGCCGACGCCGGCGGCGGAGCAGGACGCCCCGACGGAAACGCCCGCCCCCGCGCCGGAAGAGAGCGTGACGGAGGAACCGGAGATGGCCCTGCGCTTTTCCACGACGATGCTCGACGGGACGGCCGCAGACGAGAGCCTGCTGAAGGAGCATCGTCTCACGATGATCAATTTCTTCGAGCCCTGGTGTCTGCCCTGCGTCCGGGAGCTTCCGGACCTTGAGGCGCTCTACGAGGCATATCGGGACGAGGGCTTCCAGATTCTCGGCGTTTTCTCGACCGAGGAGGGGACAGTGCAGATCGTGGAACAGTCCGGCCTGCAGTATCCGGTCCTGCGCTATACCGAAGCCTTTGACCCCTTCCAGACCGGATATGTCCCGACCACGGTCTTCGTCGACGAGCATGGCGCCGTCGTGGGCGAGTCGGTCATCGGCGGCCATTCCTACGCCGAGTGGGAGAAGATCGTAAAGGGGCTGCTGGGATGAAGGAAAGGCTTTGGCTCTGGCTGCTGCTTGCCGGGGCGGCGCTGACGGGCGCCGGGCTCGCCGCAGGGCAGTATGCCGCCGTCCTGGAGAAGGCCGTGCGCGTATGTCTGGAGTGTGTCGGCATTGGATAACAGGAGACGATTCACCATCCAAAGCGCGGCGGCCCTGCTGCAGAACGCGAATCTCAAGGGCTTTTTCACCGGCAGGATCTACGGCGGGGCGGCGAAGGGCGTCTGCGTCCCGGGGCTGAACTGCTATTCCTGCCCCGGCGCGGTCGGCGCCTGTCCGATCGGCTCGCTGCAGAGCTTCCTCGGCGCGCGCCCGGTCAAGATCCCGTACTACGTCGTCGGGCTGCTCGTGTTCTTCGGCGCGCTGCTGGGCCGCGCGGTCTGCGGCTTCCTCTGCCCCCTGGGCTGGCTGCAGGAGCTGCTGCACCGCGTCCCTTTCCCGAAGAAGATCCGCAGCTTCCGCGGCGACCGGGCGCTGCGCCGCGTGAAATACCTGATCCTCGCGCTGCTCGTCGTGCTGCCGCTCTTCTTCGCGCTCACGCCCTTCTTCTGCAAATATCTCTGCCCGGCGGGGACGCTCGCGGGCGTGCTGCTCGCGCTCTCCGACGCGGCGCTCCGCCCGCTGCTGGGCGGGATCTTTGCATGGAAGGCCGCCGTGCTGCTCGCGCTGCTCGTGCTCGGATTGATGATCTGGCGTCCCTTCTGCCGCTATCTCTGCCCCCTCGGCGCGATCTACGGACTGTTCAACCGCTTCGCGCTCTACCGCGGGGAACTCGACGAGAGCAAATGCGTCCGCTGCGGGAAATGCGCCGCGGTCTGCCGCATGGCCGTCGACCCGTCTGTGCGGCCGAACGACAGCGAGTGCATCCGCTGCGGCGACTGCGTCCGCGCCTGCCCCACCGGCGCGATCAAAATGGGCTTCGCCGTTCAAAACAAAAAAACGATCCAAAGCCGCGATTAAAAAATCGCGGCTTTTTTTCAAAATACTACTTGACATATAGTACTATGCGGCGTATAGTATTACGCGAAAGGAGGTATTGCCGATGCTGGATGCACAGACGAAGCGCGGTCTGGTCGAGAACTGCGTGCTTGCCGCGCTGGCGCGGGGCGATTCCTATGGCTATCAGATCGTGAAGGACATGTCCTCCTTTGTCGCAGTCACGGAATCAACGCTCTATCCGATCCTCCGCCGCCTGGAGGGCGCCGGGGCGCTCACGGTATACAGCGTGGAGCACAACGGCCGCTTGCGAAAGTTTTACCGTCTGACGCCGGTCGGCCGCCGCCAGCTTGAGAGCTTTGCGGCGGACTGGGACGAGTTGGCCGGCATGTACGATTTTATCAGGGAGGGATTGGCCCATGAATAAACAGGAGTTCCTGGACAAGCTGTGCCGTGCGCTCGCGCAGATGCCGCTCGAGGAGCGGGAGAGGCAGCTCGGCTATTACGAAGAGCTGTTCGACGATATGCTTGAGGACGGCATGAGCGAGACGGAGGCCGCCGCGAAACTCGGCGACCCGTCAAAGATCGCCGCCGAGCTCCTGACCGCGCTGCCGCTCGGCACGCTGGTGAAGAGCAGCATCCCGCCGAAGGGCAGCCTCTCGGCGCTGACCGTCGTGCTGGTCGTGCTCGGCTTCCCGCTGTGGTTCCCGCTGCTGCTCAGCGCCTTCATCGTTGTGTTTTCGCTGCTCTTCTCGCTGCTCGTCACGCTCTGGGCGTTTGCCGTTTCCTACGCCGCGGTCGTGCTCTCGCTGGGGGTCTCGGCCGTCGCGGCTCCGATCGGGCTCGTGAGCGGCATGATCAGCGGCTCGCCGCTCGTGATCATCGGCGCGTCCCTTGCGGCGGCCGGTCTGTGCGTGCTCGGCGCGCTCGGCGTGGCGCCGCTGTTCCGCGGTCTTGCGAGACTGAGCGCCGCGATCTGCCGCGCGTTCTGGCGCGGGGTCAAATCGATCTTTATCAAAAAGGAGAATTGAGAGATGAAAACGGGAACGAAAATCGCGATCCTGGTCGGGATCCTGCTGCTGGCCTTCGGCCTTACGATGATGCAGATCGCGCATCACCGCGGCGAGAGCTTCCGCGACGGGATGCCGATGCTCAGCTTCAACACCTCCGGCAGCTTCGACTACGACCAGAAGGGCTATACCGTCTGCACCGACGGGGAAGAGCGCTTCTCCTCCGCGGAGGTCGATTCGCTGCGGATCGACTGGCTCACGGGCTCCGTGAGCGTGGAGCGATACGACGGCCGGGAGGTCGTCGTACGCGAGAAGGCGTACCGGAAGCTCGGAGAGGACGAGCGCCTGCGCTTCCGCCTCAGCGGCGGCACGCTCTCGATCCTGCCCTGCGCCAATAAAGTCAGGAATCTGCCCGAAAAAGATCTGACCGTCCTCGTGCCGCAGGGCCTTACGCTCCGCAGCGCGGAAGCCGACGCCACCTCTGCCTCCGTCACGCTGCGCGGCCTCGGGATCGACGGCCGCCTGCATGCCGACGCGCTCTCCGGCTCGCTGCACGTCGAGGACTGTGTCTGCGGCGAGCTTCGTCTCGGCAGCAGCTCGGGCAGCCAGCACGTGTTTGGCACGGAGGTGAGCGGCAGGTTCGAAGCAAGCATGCTCAGCGGCAGCTTCGCGGCGCAGGATCTGCGCTGCGGGGAGCTCGATATCGATTCCTCCTCGGGCGGCCAGCGCATTGAGGGCCTGCGCTGCGGCGATCTCTCGCTTTCTTCCCTCAGCGGCTCGCTGCGCGCGAAGGAGCTCGAATGCCGCGACGTGAAAGCCGAAGCCTCGAGCGGCTCGGTGGAGCTTGCGTTTGCCGAGGCTCCGCGGAGCGTGGACGTGGAATCCTCGTCCGGCTCCGTGACGCTCGTCCTCCCGAGAGACACGGGCATTGACCTGGACTATGACAGCGGCTCCGGCGATCTGCACGGCAAGGTCGTCTACGGCTCGCTTCCCGTCGAGGTCGACACCTCCAGCGGCGATCTGACGATCGAATACCGCTGAACGACGCCCGCTCGCGCGAAAAAGCAGGAACTCCGACGAGTTCCTGCTTTTTGTATTCCTCTGCGGGGGAGGTCTTACTGCATGGCCTCCTTGATGACCTTGGCCAGTCTCTTGATGCCCTCGACGATGCGCTCGTCGGTGGCGTTGGAGTAGTTCAGACGCATGCAGTTTTTGGTGTTGCCGCTCGGATAGAAGCCGGAGCCGGGCACGTAGGCGACGTTCTGCGCCATGGCCTTGGGCGCGAGCTCGCGCGTGTCGATATAATCGGGCAGCTCGACCCAGGTGAACAGACCGCCGTCCGGGTCGGTGAATTTGCACTCGGGCGGGAATTCGGCGCGCATCGTGTCGATCATCAGCTGGCAGCGGTGCTTGTAGACCTTGCGGATCTTCTCAACGTGCTCGTCGACGTCGAACATGTCGAGATACTTGGAGATGACGAGGGCGTTGATGGTCGGGGTCTGCAGCGCGGAGGCCTGCATAATGAGGTTGACCTTTTCGATGACCTCGGCGCTGGCGTTGATCCAGCCCATGCGGAAGCCGGGGGAGAGGATCTTGGAGAAGGTGCCGAAGTAGATGATCAGGTCCTTGGTGTCCATGCTGCGCAGCGCGGGCAGGAACTCGCCCTTGAAGCGCAGGTCGCCGTAGGGGTTGTCCTCGATCGTGGGGATCTCGTACTTGTTGATGATCTCCATGAACTTTTTGCGGCGCTCGAGCGGCAGCGTGCGGCCGGAGGGGTTCTGGAAGTCGGGGATGACGTAGATCAGCTTGACGTTGGGGGTCGTCGCGAGCACGCGGTCGAGCTCCTCCATGATCATGCCGTTCTCATCGGTCGGGACCTCGACGAAGTTGGGCTGATACTGCTTGAAGGCGTTGATCGCGCCCAGGTAGCTCGGGCTCTCGAGCACGACGACGTCGCCGGGATCGAGGAACAGCTTGCCGATGAAGTCCAGACCCTGCTGGCTGCCGGCCGTCAGGATCAGGTGATCGGCGTCGGTCTTGATATTGTTCTTGTCTGCCAGACGCGCGGCGATCTGCTCGCGCAGATGCTTCGGGCCCTCCGTCACACCGTACTGCAGCGCGGCGCGGCCGTTCTCATCCATCACGGCGTCCATCGCGGCCTTGATATCCTCGACCGGGAAAAGCTCCGGCGCGGGAAGTCCGCCCGCGAAGGAGATGATCTCGGGACGCGCGGTGAGCTTGAGCAGCTCTCGGATGTCGGACGCTTTGATGCCGTTCATTCTTTCAGCAAAGTTTACCATGACGTTTCCTCCTGTCGTGATGTGGGGTGGCTGGCTGCATACTATACAAATACTTCCAAGCGGGTGGATTCGATATTATCAATTTACCACAAGGACCCGACGCTGTAAAGGCCGGATCGCTTTATTTTCTCAGAAATCGGGCGAGCAGCCCCCTGCGCGGCGCGCTCTCCTCCGGCGCGGCCAGCGCGCCCCAGCTCTCCGGCCCGAGATATTTCAGCACGGCGACCTGCGGCTCCATATCGGACGTGACCGTGAGCGTGTCGCCCGGATAATAGTGGATGAATTCCGGCGACTCGAATTTGTCGGTGAATTCCTTCACGGACTCAAGCCGGTGTGCGCCGCGGTTTTCGTCGCGGTAGTGCATGGGGATGATGACGCGGGCCATGATCTCGTCGCAGGCGCGCTTGGCCTCCTGCGAAGGGAGGGCGGTGATCGAGCCGGCGCAGATCATGCACACGTCCGCGCCGAACAGGCGCGAGATCTGTCCTCCGTCGAGCTGCGTGCCGAGATCGCCCATGTGCACGAGCTTGAAGCCGTCGGCCTCGAGGATGTGGATCGTGCTGAAACCGCGCCAGTTGCCCATTTTGAACTCATGCGGGACCTTCAGCTCCGAGATCGTGAAGGGGCATTCGCTCTCCGGCCTGCCCGAGAGCAGGACGCCTTCGCGGTAGTTGTGGCCGTAGTGCTCATGGCTGACGAGCAGCTTGTCCGCGCGAATGCGGAGCCGGGGATAGCCCGCGGTGTAATCGCTGTTGTAGGGATCGATCACGACGGTATAGCCCCGGTGCGTGATCGCAAAGCAGGCGTGGCCGAGCCATTTGATCTCCATCTATCTTTCCCTCAACCTTCCATGATATGCATGGCGCGGATCGCGGGAGTCGCAATGTGCTCCTGGACCTCGAAGGCATGCTCCTCCAGATAGTCCCCGCCGCCGTGGCTGAGACCCTGCGTGAGGAGAACGCCGCGCACGTTCGCGCAGATGTCCTCGACGAGCCGCGCCTTGAGCGCGTCATTCTCTCCGCCGTTCTCCCCGCCGAGCAGGTATTCGAGCGGCTCGGTCATGTCCGCGAGCGTATGGAGGGCGCGCATCGCGCGGAAGCGCCATTTGTAATAGGGCATATGCCGCCGGTTCAGAAGAAAGATGCACTCCGACGCCGCGTCGACGAATTGCCCCAGCGCGAGCAGGGCCGCGCCGCTCTCGCCGTGCCCCAGGCAGCGCGCGTAGTTGTACTGCCCCGACTGGGCCATCGTGACGAGCCGCGCGGCGAGCTTTTTGCGCCGCACGTCCTCGGGCATGCCGTGCAGCAGCGTCTCGCGGATCGCGGAAAACGCACCGAGCTCGTCGCGCCAGACCTCTCCGTTCGTGGCCTCGGCCAGCGCCCAGGAAGGCAGGCTCATCCACTGCTGCCAGCTCTCCGGCGCCCCGGCCGAGCCGGTGTAGCGGCGGTAAAAATCGCTGATGCGCCGCACGCCGACGCCGCTTTCCCCCAGCAGGCTGCGCGCCTCCGCCTTCCCGGCGCCGAGCGCGCGATAGGCCCGCGCGAGCGCAACGCCGATCGCGGCGTCGTCCTCGTCTGTGAGCCACAGGCAGAAGCCGGTTTCAAAATCGTGGTCGCGCGAGAGCGCATCGTCATAGCCGAAGCACTGGGAGCCGTGTCCCGCGAGCCCGACGGCGATGCGCCCCTCATAGGCGGGGAAGTTCTCGCGGATCATCGCGCGCCCGCGCTCGTCATAGAAGCGTCTCGCTTCGTCAAGACCCCGCATGGATGGCACCGATCCTTTCCTTCAAGTCGTGCGCGTAGAGGAAAAAGCCAAGCCGGTCGAACACGGGCAGACACTTCGAGGCCATGAAGGCGTAATAGCCGCCGCGCGGCAGCGCCGGGTCGTCCAGCGCCTCCCAGGCCTTTTCCAGGCAATCCGCGGCGCGCGGGTCCTCCCCGTCCGCCGCGGCGTAGAGCTCGGCCAGACTGCACCAGGTCACGGCGAGCTCGCAGCCGCCGTTCTCGAGCCCCTCCATGATGCGGATCGCCGCGAGGAAAAGCCCTTCGGCCTCGGCTGTCTGCGAGAGCGCGGCATGGGACTGGGCCATGTTGTTGAAAAGCCCCGCAAAGCGGTAGTCGTGCGGATCGAGGCGCTCGGCATACACGCGGCTGACGTGCCGGAAGATCGGCAGGGCGCTCTCGTGCTCGCCGAAGCAGCCGAGCGTCGTCGCGGCGTTCAGCAGAACCGTCGCGCCCGAGACCGTGCGCCCGAGACCGTGCCCGCGGATGAGCGCGAGCGCGCCGTCCACGGCGGCGAGCCCCTTCTCCGCGTCCATGCTGCGGCGGTACTGCCCGAGCAGCTCGCTCGTGATCGAGAGCTCCGCGCGCCAGTCGCCGGCCTCGCGCGCCCGCGCGAGCCAGCCTTCAAGATACGCCTGCGCCTTGCTCTCGCGGCTCTGGGCGTACAGCGCGTCGAGACCGCGGATGATCGCGGGCACGTCGAGCGCCTGCGGGCAGGGCTCGGTATCGGGCGTCCCCGTGTATTCGCTTGTGTCGAAGCAGCAGCGCAATTTGTCCGCCTCCGTCTCCAATATGGTAGAATCGTTCATAATTGGCATATATACTATTATAATGGATGTACAGAGAATTTCAATACGGAGAAATGCCATGGACAACAAGCCTTCCTTTGCCTCGCTCGCCCTCGCGGGCGTCGAGCGTATCCGCGAGAAGGACCACGAGCCGCGCGGGCGAGTGTGCGCCTTGCCCCTGCTGCTGCGCGG